>JALZJL010000399.1 GCA_030859785.1 Acidobacteriota bacterium | reverse complement strand
CTAACAGGCTACCGGCAGTAGTGGCACTCATTATTATCTCCTCGCGTAGTTTCTTGGGCTGAGGTAAAACTACCGAGAAGATGCCACAATCTTATTTTTACAGCGAATTTAGATGCGCTCGCCCTAGCCCGCCTCTAAACAGACCGTACATTCAATCAAACTTCGCTCTAACGCGCGGCGTGGGTCGTTGGAGTCAACAGCAGCAGTTTGCCCGACGCGACTTCGTAAACACGCACGGAGCCATCGAAGCTGCCGACGACGAGCGTCTTTCCGTCGGGACTGAAGGCGATTGACGGCGACCAGTCGGTCTGTTTGTCAAGCGTCCTTAAAAGACGCCCGCCCTCAACCGTCCACAGTTTGATCGTGCGGTCGGCGGAGGTTGAGGCCAGTGTCGAACCGTCGGGCGAGTAAGCGATGTGCATGATCTCGTCGTCGTGCGCGATGAAGGATTCTTTCAGCGTCCCGCCGCTGTCTGTCAGGTCCCACGTCCTGATCATCCGATCCCCTCCGGCGGCGGTGATGCGTTTTCCTGACGGATGAAACGCGAGCGTGTAGACGACATCTGTCGAATCGCTCAGCGTGAAAACGCGCCGTCCCGATGCGACATCCCAGAACTTCACTGAGCGGTCGGCGGAACCTGACGCGAGCCACTTTCCGTCAGGACTGAACGCGACCGGATAGACCGCGTCGATGTGATCTTTTAACGTCTTCAACTCGACCCCGTTGGCGACATCCCAGATTTTAATCAGACGGTCGTAGCTCGACGACGCGAGCAGTTTCGAGTCGGGGCTAAAGGTAACCGCGTAGACGTAATCGCGGTGCCCTTTGATGGTGTGCAGAACTTTGTGAGAGGCAGCATCCCAAATGATGACCTCGCCGGACTGTGCGGGTTCACCGCCACCGGCGGCGAGCAGTCGCCCGTCGCGATTGAATGCGAGCGAGCGGATCGCGCTGTTCATCCCGGTCAGCCCAGGTGTCATGTTCGGCGAAGGTGTCTGCGCGCTGTCGAAGAAGCGAACTGCTTTGTGCGCGGTCGCCGCGAAAACTTTTCCGTCGGGGCGGAACGCGAGCGATGTGACCGGCGCTGCCACCGAGTTGAGCGGCTTGATCTCCGGCAATGCGCGACGGACGGCGGGTGCAGCAGTGTTGGGACTGACGCGTGACACTTCGCCCGCGGGCATCTTTGACGTTGAGGCCGGGTGAGCGCCGGCGTCGATCCAATCTTTGATGGCTTTAATCTCGGCGGGTTTCAACTTTCCACCGGGAGGCATGCTCGGCGCGGCCTTGCCTTCGACCATCAGCACGAGGCGGCTCCGCGCGCTGTCGCCGGCGACAACACCGTGCCCCTTCGCGCCGCCCTTCATCAACTCGTCGTAGCTCTCCAGACTAAGGCCGCCGAGCTTGTCGGCGTTGTTATGACAGACCGTGCAGTTAGCATTGAAGATCGGTTGAATGTCGGTTGCGAAACTGACTTCGACTTTGACATGGACCTGGGCAGGCGTCGCGCCGGTCTGGGCGGAGGATGACCGTGACGCATTGATGACAAACGCGGCGAACATCACCAAACTCGCGGCTTGGGCCAGGCGCTTGAGAATGAGTAGAGTTAGTGGAGTAGAATTAATGTTCATGTGCTGCTGAGCAGTTTTCAGTTTTGAGTTTTCAGCTCAAAGCTGAAAACTGTTCGACGGTTGTTGTTCAGAATCAGTGATTAAAGAGAAATTCCCGGCCTGTCAAAATCGCCCAAGCGATGTCTTCGATCAACTGCCGGCGCGTGTCGCCGCCGCTCTCTTTAGACATCGCCGCCACTAGCCGCGCTTTCTCTTCCGGCGTGGGAAATCGACTGTAGGCTGCGAGGTACATCCACTCGACGACTTCTTGATCTGAGGCGTTTTGTTTGACGAAGCCGCCGAGCGCGTTGTCGGGGGCGCGAAGTTTCTCGTTAATCGTCTTGCCGTTGATGATGTGCAGCGCCTGCGTCAGGCTCGGGTCCTGCTGGCGTTCCGCCTCAGATGTGATTAACCGTTCGGGCCGTCCGAAGACGGTCAGGAAATAAGAGTCGACGCGCGAATCGGGTAGCTGCAACGAGCGTGTGCCGGGCGGGTAGCCGTCGAACTTGGTCGGCACACCGGTGACTTGTGATAACCCGTCGAGGATGACTTCGGCGGGCAGACGGCGTGCGATGAAGTGCGAGTAAAACTTGTCGTCCTTCAAGTTCGTTTCGTTCGTCGCCGACGACAACTGGTACGTCGCCGAGTTCATCACGGTGCGCATCAGGTGCTTCAGATCGAAGCGATGCTTGACGAAGTCCTGCACCAGCGTCTTCATCAAGTCTTCGTTCGACGCCGGATTGGTGGCGCGCATGTCATCGACCGGCTCAACCAAACCGCGGCCCATAAAATTCTTCCACACGCGGTTGACGACCATCCGCGTGAAGTACGGATTGTCGCCGGATGTCAGCCATTCCGCGAGGTGCTCGCGCCGGTCTTTCGCCGCGTCGATAGTGAGCGGCGCGCCGTCGAGCGGTCGCGGCTCCATCGGCTTGCCGAGTCGCGGATGATTGATGTCGCCCGCCGGCATTGTGTAAACAGTTGAATCGCCCGGCGCAACCCCGGCCTTGACACCGACGCGCGTAAACAGATTTGCAAATCCGTAATACTCTTTCTGTGTCCACTTCTCTAACGGGTGATTGTGGCAGCGCGCACATGTCATGCGGATGCCGAGAAAGGCGACCGTGAAATTCTCCGCGCGGTCGATGGGGCTGCGGTGGATAACGTAATAATTGACCGCGCCGTTCGACTGACTGGTACCTGACGAAACCACTAACTCGCGTGCAAATTGATCCCAGGGCTTGTTCGCGCGGACGCTGTCGCGAATCCAATTGTTAAATGAAAGCAGCGTTTTCGTCTGAAGCTTGCGGCTTGACACGAGCAACAGGTCAGACCATTTGTATGACCAGTAATCGACGAACTCGGGGCGTTCAAGCAGCGCGTCAATCAACATGGCGCGCTTGTTCGGGGATTGGTCGGCGAGAAACCTCTTAACCTCGTCGGTGGTCGGCAGCGTCCCGATTGCATCGAGGAAGGCGCGCCGCACAAACTCGCTGTCGGTCGCCGTGGCCGAGGGCGCGATGTTCAGCGTCTTTAATTTCTGTAGGACAAGTTCGTCGACGAAGTTATTGCGCCTCGCCTGCGCGAAAATCTTTTCATCGATTTGGTGCGGGAAGGGAACGCTCATCCGCGCGGAAGCGACGCGACTCAGATACCAAATCGAAATCGCTGCCTCGCCGGAACCCTGAACTTTAACGAGGCCGTCCTCGTCGACCGACGCCACGCCGTCATCACTGCTTGAAAACTTTGCCCAGCGCGTCACATCTTCTGTGCGACCGTCGGAGAATTTGGCGCGGACGGTCAGTTGTTGTTCGGCCCCCGCCCGCAGCATCCGCGCATCGGGCGTAACTTCAAGTCGTTGAATCACCGGGTCATCTTCGGAAGGTGCCGGCGCGCCCGCCGCGATCCATTCGGAGAGCACTTTGTATTCAAGTGAGTCAACCTCGAAACGCTTGCCGCCGCCGTGCGGAATCGTCAGCGTCGGCTTCAGCAGCAGCAGGCTGTGCGCCGGCTCGATCAGAGAGACGCGCCGCCCCGCCGCTTGCCTGGTCAGCACCGCGTAATCAGTATCTGGGTCGTAGCCGCGCAGAGTCAGTTTGAAACCATTCTTGCCTGCGAGCGCGCCATGACACGCGCCGGAGTTGCAGCCTGTCTTCGTCAAAACCGGCAACACGTGGTTACGGAAACTCCACTTCGCCGCCGTCACCAGTTCTGTAGCGCGATGCGTCGCCGCCACTGGTCGTGTCGTGTCCGAAGTTTTGACAGAGGTCTGGTCAGCAGTCGTGGTCGCGGATGTCGTCGCTGATTTTGGGGCCGGGGCGTGGTCGCCGCGCGGTTGTGGCGGCGGTTGCTTTTGCGCAGCGTGTGGGGACGCCGCGAGTGATGAGGATGTTCGATTAGAATCAACTGTGAATGACATGGAATCGCGTTTGGCAGAAGAAGCGACGGGCCGGTTGAAGCACACAAACCCGGCCACGAAAAGAACGAGCAGACACAACTTGGCGGCCTTCAGGTTGACGACGTTCCGGGTTGATAAGTTTAACGGCGAGACCGAGCGAGTTGACATCGAATTACCTCACGCTTCAAGTGTCCTTACGGCTGCGGGATCAGTCTAAAAAAGCTCAAGCACCGGTTCCGCTCCATGATCGACAAGGCGGATCGGACGGCCCTGTGCGCCCGGCAGTTCGTGGTCTAACTCGATGCCGAGGGCGTGATAAACCGTCGCCGCGATTTCGGCGGGCGTCGTCGGACGATCTTTTGGATACGCGCCGAGTTCGTCGGAAGAACCGACGACGCGCCCGCCCTTGACGCCGCCACCGGCGAACAACACCGTCCAGCACTGCGGCCAGTGGTCGCGCCCGCCCGCCGGGTTGATCTTCGGCGTGCGCCCGAACTCGCCGCACGCCAGCACCAGCGTCGTGTCGAGCAGACCTCGCTCCTTCAAATCTTCGAGTAGCGAACTGTAAGCGTTGTCGAACATCGGGCCGACGAGGTCGCTATAACACGTGATCGGGCTAAAAGGCTTCGAGCCGTGGATGTCCCAGGTGATTTCGTTAAAGACCGTTTCGAACATGTTGACGGTGACGAAGCGGACACCTCGTTCGACCAGGCGACGGGCCAGCAGGCAACTCTGCCCGAAGCGATTGCGACCGTACTTGTCACGGACTTTGTCATGCTCGGTGGCGAGTTCGAATGCTTCGCGCGCGCGCGGCGAAGACATCAGTGTGTAGGCTTGGCTGAAGGTGGAATCGAGCAGGCGCGCGTCCGGGTTGGTTTCGAGATTCTTAACTGCACCGTCGACAAGTTGTCGAAGCGTTCGCCGCCGCTCTTCGCGCACAGTCGAGATGTAATCAGGCGGCAGCATATCCGGCACCGCGAAGTCCGGCGCTGACGGGTCGGCGTTCAGTACAAACGGATCGAATGTCTTGCCGAGATAGCCGGCGTTTTGCCCATGCGGCATGTTGCCGCCGGTGTTGCCGATGGGTCGGGGCAGCAACACATGCGGCGGAATCTCGCCGTTCGGCCCCTTCAACTTTCCGAGCACGCAACCATAGTGCGGATGTTCGATGCCGCCTTGAAACAGACGCCCGGTCTGCATCATCTGGTGGCCGGTGTCGTGGACGCCCGCCGCCGTGTGATAGACCGAACGCAGCAGCGAAAACTTATCGGCATGTCGCGCCATCCGCGGGAATATTTCGCTGATCTGAATCCCATCAGCGTTGGTTGAAATCGGGCGATACGGCCCACGAATCTCGGCGGGCGCATCTGGCTTCATGTCCCACGTGTCGAGTTGCGACGGACCGCCGACGAGGAACAGCATGATGCAATTGATGTCCTTGTCTTTATTGATTGCGCCGCGCGCCTTGAGGGCGAACAAATCATTTAAGGTGAGGCCGAAGAAAGCGAGTGAACCGGCGTGCAAGAAATCTCGGCGTCGCAGGCCGTCACAGAACTCGACCGACTTTTCCGCGTCGAACTTGAACATCTCCCTGTATCCTTCGGCAAGTAGGCCGTGAAATTAAATTTTAATCTGGGTTAGAAGGGTTTCATGTTTCACTCAACTGTCATCCGGTTCGGATAAACCGCGAGCGTTTTTGTCACTGTGGATGGTTAAGCATTATTGTTGTCGACCCCAACATTGTCAATCACTCTTTGAATTAGGGTCTATTCATTCTCGGTGAACGGGACGCGCTCCTTCGATAGAATGAGGTTGCCAAACCAATATTTCTACGGAGGAGCGCATGAACACTCGCCGAGTGCCGTCCCTGCATGATGCTTTAGCAGA
>JALZJL010000391.1 GCA_030859785.1 Acidobacteriota bacterium | reverse complement strand
GATTAAAACCATTGATGTTTTGATCCACGTCTATCCGCGCTCATCTGCGGCTCCTCTTGATCTCCCTGATTGACCCACTACCAAAGAGAGAATCCTTCGGCGAGTCACTTCAATGTTTCGTCGAGGTACTTTCTGACCTTCTGCTTGTAGGAGTCGGGCGCCCAGTTCTTCATCTCTTGGGCGAACTGCTTTTCAAAGGCGGCGTAGTTGATCTGCTCCTTGAAGGCGGCGAAGTTCATTTGATTGTGCGCGCGGGCGCGGCGGGCAAAAGCCGCGAGGCCGATCTGGTTGCTCTGCTCGCCGCCGCAGATGGCATCGATGATGTGCGAGCCGAGAGCGCGGTAACTCTCGAACTGCGCCTCGCTGAACCACTGGTCGACGATCACCTCCTGCGGGAAGCTGCCATTGCTCCGCCCATAGTTGAGCACGTCGCGCGGTTCGTCACCGATCATCGACGCTTTGACGTAAATCAGAATGCCATCGAAGTCTTCGTCCGTCATGCCGCGCTGCTTTTCATGGAGGGCCTGCTCCATCTGATAGAGCGCCAACGCTCGTGTGTAGTTCGGGTCGTGGGGGTTCTCCGCCGGCGGCGGCGGGGGGCTGGCCTTGCGGTCGACGCACGAATATCGAATCCGTCCGACGGCGCAGTACTTGCCCTTCAGATTCTGCACGGGACGGCCAATCGACATCTCGCGAACTTCAATCGGCACGCCGAGGTCGACGCGAATTTGGCGGATCGATTGGGCGAGCGAGTCGAACGAATAGTCGGCGTCGGTGGTCGCGTCGCTGACGACGATGAAGCGACAGCGGCGCAAGACCATCTCGTACAATCCGAGGTTCTCGAAGTGACCGCCGTCCGAAAGATAGACGTAAGGCGACTGGTCGTTCGTCATTCCGAGGGCTTCCTCGACGATTGGGCGCACCGGCAACAGCGGCCCGCGAAGCTCGAAAGGGGAAGCGCCCCGGTAGTCGAATGGTCGTAGGAACCAGGTCAGCGTTCGCTGAACGAATCCCATCCCGCCACCCGCCGCACCGGGGTTGCCGAGCCACCATCCGAATCGCACGTTGAAGAGGGTCATCAAAAATCTGACGACCGGTGAGGTCATCATGTAGCCCATGTTCGGGCTGACGAACGCGCCGGAGATGGCGACCGCGGTGCCGAGCGAGATGCCTTCGTTGAGACCGCCGTAACGACACGACCGGCGATACCCCAGCCAATAGCTGCCGGCATGGAATGGTGAAATGGTAAACGATTCGGCCTTGCGATCCTGCCATTCCAATTTGTCGCCGCCGGCGAGGTTAAGCGCGATGTTGATAATGTGAAATAGCTTGCGGGGCGTGGGAACATGAGCGGGGCGTTGCGTGTCGCCGTTCGACGGTCGCTCGATTGGCGGACACTCGATGCCCTCCGGTTGCCGGCGCAGTTCGTACATCTGAATGTTGTCGTAAGTGTCAAAGCCGGTGAACGGATTCGGGTTGCGCTTCGCGCGCGACGCGCCGAGGTACGCGCGGATGATCCGTGTGCGCCACATGAAGTGAAGCGAGAAGGCGTTGGTATTAATTAACGACCCCATCACGACGCTAATCAGCGCAAGCAGTCCGAGGGCCACGAGCAGATAACGGAAGGGCGTCGCTTCGATCAGTGCGGCATGACCGCGCGGTAGCGTCGGATCGACCGCGGTGAGCAGCACGTTAGTGGCGAGGGAGAGCAGCATCACCACGAAGCCGAGGAAGAGCGGCGCCAGCAGGCTGGTTAAAACTCCAAGCAACTTCCCAGCGATGCCGGCCCTCTTCGCTTCGTTCTCGTTGGCGGGCGTCTGCGCGCTGAAGCCGCCGAATAGGGTAATCGCGCCGGAGATGATCCCGGCGACAATGCCGAGTATCTGGCCCCAGTTGGCCCATGAGATGTCGTTCCAGAGCAGCTCTTTCCTGCCCCACGCCGAACCCACAGTCGCGCCGAGCGACTCGAACAGCGACGGAGCGAACAGCACCAACAGATGAGCCACACTCCACACGATGACGATAATCAGCACCCACGCCCCGCCCCGCGCCCACCACTCGCGGTCATCATCCTTTGTAAAGCGGCTGCTGAACCCGGCGAGCAACGCGCAACCGACCGCCAGCACCAACAGCGTCATCGGGACAGCCAATGTGGCATACAGACGTTTGTGCGGCTCGGCTCCGGACATGAACGTCGTCGCTCCGTACCACAGCAGACAGCCGGTGATGAATTGAGCGAGCACGATGAACACGGTCGCGACGAGTAGCCGCACCAGGAACCACCGCCCTGTGAACGTGGCGTGCCGGAAGCGATAGAGCGCGGTGATGAACCAGGCGCTTAACGTGATGGCTTCGGTAAAGAACACAAACTCGTGCCACGTATGATCGCCCGGCGGATCGTTGAGACGTGCCCAGTAGGTGACGAACGCCATCGCCGAGATCATCAGCGGCAGGATGCACCACACCAGAAAGCGGCGCTGGCTTCCTTCGAGCGGATCATGCTCTGAGTCTTCGCCGTGCCGGCCCGCGCTCGGCAGACTGGTGCCGACGTACACCAGCGCCCACACGCCGGCGACATACCCGATCACGGAACTCAAGAGCATCGCGTTCGGCGGTAAGAATGTTGGGCGCAGCACGAACGCCGCCCACAGTCTTGGGACGATCAGCGCCGCCATCATCACGGGGACGAAGACCAGCCACGTGAGCAGCAGATTACGCAGCATCGTCGCGGCCAGCGTCCACGTGTCAGCGCTCAGTAGACCGGGTTGCGGACTGAGATAGTTGCTGTAGGTGCGCAGGTGGTCGACCGGCTTCGGATCGGATTCAAGCGGCGACGCCGGCGGACGGCTTAACTCGTCGACAACCTTTTGCGTGCCCTGCCGGTGCATCCATGCGGTCAGCCAACTACCGATGAAGCCGCCGCCGGAAACGGTCGAGAGGTAGTCGAACTTTTCCAGCAGACCATGCCGCGCCAGCCCTTGCAGAATGCCGAGGTTGAATGTCGCGCTACGGATGCCGCCGCCCGACAGACACAGCGCGGAACGCAAAGTACATCCGTAGAGTTGCTCGGGGAGCCGCGCCGCTTTGTCGCCGGTGGTTCGGGTGGAGTCGTTCTCCGCGACGATGCCCTCGATGAAATTATCATCGTCGTCGGCCACGGATGCGCCCGCCGCGTTTTTGTTCGCGTCACCGTTTGACGGCGCGGCGGTCGACGGCTTTCCATCGCCGTTGGTTCCACGCCCGGACGCCGTGTGGGTCGCCTGAGCCTCTTCGGTGATGTGGTCGATGACCGCTTCCGTGACGCGTTGCTGTAATTCGGCGGTGTGGCCGACGGCCCGGTACTGTTTTTTGTAGTCAGCGCGGAGGCGCGCCACTTCGCGGTCGGCGGTCGTCTTCTGCGCGCGGTACATCAAATCACACACGCGCGCCACGAGTTGCCCGTTGAACCGCGACTCGAAATCCTCGCGCTGCTTTTTGTCAGTGATGCCTTCGCAGTACCAGCGAAGCTTACGCCCGTCTTCTTTAATCTGCGCGACCTCTCGCACGTCGAGCGGTGGCTGAGTCGCGGCATCAAGCGGAGGCGACTGAGTCGCGGCATCAAGCGGCGATGGAGAGTGGCTCTCGTACTCTTCGAGCAATACTTCGTAGAGCAATAGACGGCGCACGCTCTCGGCTTGTTCCGAGTCGTTGTCAGCGCGCGACGCCTTCTCTTTCGTTCGGTCGTTGTCGATGAGTCGGGTTAAGAGGTCTTCTGCATCTGATGACATAGCGGCTCCCGTCGAAGGCGTGTGTGCAACGATTGAGTAAGAGTGATGTCAACAAAATACATCACTCGAAACTAAAGCCGTGGAAGGTGTGGATGTGTCGCGTTCATTGCCGGTCAAAGAATGTTCTGCCCGGCAGTCACCAGCCAGGATCAAACTGGTGTTGCTGTTGATTTGATAAAGAGTAAGACCGACGAATGAAAGCTTCTGTCAGTCATTGAGCTGAAGTTATGAGACGCCGGCGAAACGAAACATTTGCCGACGAGCGAAAGCCGTGACGAGGGCGCGTGCAAAATAGCGACACCGGTTTAGAAAGTCAATAGGGTGTTGCTGGTGACAGCGTGCCTGGCATCAACACCTACAAGGGGTTCATTGCGCTGTGTTGAAGCTGATCGTTATAATGCCCCGGCTAAGGAAACAATGAAGCGAGACTTTTCAACTTTCATGATCACCCGCAGGGAGTTGGCGCGCTGTCCTGTATCGCACGACCAACGCTGTCCGATGTTGAAGTAAAGCGGACGCGCGAAGTATAAGGAGCATTTGCTTGAGCACGACTGAAGCTGTTTGTGACAGCACGCCGGATGGGGCCGGGTTGCGCGTCGAGACGCTGCCGTTTGCGCGTGTCCCGCACCAGTCGCGCCTGTTTCTCGAATACCTGAATGACCCAGTTGCGTTGCGCCGATTCTATCCGTCGGCGGTGCGTTCTCATCCCGAACTGGCGGCGCGCGCGTCGGAAGTCGTGGCCGCGCACCACACGGATCGAGGCGAACTCTGTGACGCGCTGGCAGCGATGAACGCGGGGTGGGGCGCGGGTGCGGAGACGCTCGACAACGTGGCGCGGTTGCGTGCGCCGGATGCGGTCGCGGTCGTCACCGGCCAACAGGTCGGATTGTTGACCGGGCCGCTCTACACCATCTTCAAAGCGCTCTCCGCAGTGAAACTCGCGCGGTGCCTGACGCAGCGCGGTACAACGGCGGTGCCCGTTTTCTGGATGGCGACTGAAGATCACGATTGGGAAGAGGTCCGCGCGGCGGAGTTCATCGGTTGCGACGGTCGTCTGGCAAGCACCAGTGTCATGTCAGAGTTGCACCACGAAGGCGTGCCGGTCGGCGGCGTGTTGCTCGATGAATCGGTGGACGAAGCGGTTCGGCGTCTGCTCGACGTGTTACCGACCACCGAGTTCACGCCCGCGTTGGAGGGAATGGTGCGGGACGCTTACCGTCCGGGGCGCACGTATGGCGAAGCCTTCGCGCGGATGATGACGGCGCTCGCCGGGCGCTTCGGTCTGGTGCTGCTCGACCCGCTCGACGCGCGTCTGAAGCGTCTGGCCGCGCCGCTCTACGCGGAAGCCGCGCGCCGTGCGCCGGAGATTGCCGCCGCGCTCGATGCACGCAGCCGTGAGTTGATCGCAGACGGTTATCACGCGCAGGTGCTGACATCGGCGGATGCGTTTCCGCTGTTCCTCCACGACGAAGGCGGCGCCCGTCGCGCCCTGACGCGCAACCGCGAAGGGAAGTATCAAGCGAAGGGCGCGAAGCAGATTCAATACGACGCTGCCGACCTGGCGGAGTGGGCGGCGCGGGAGCCGGACCGCTTCAGCCCGAACGTCACGTTGCGCGGCGTGGTGCAGGATTATCTACTACCGACGGTGGCGTACTTCGGCGGCGCGGCGGAGGTCGCCTACTTCGCGCAGACCGCCGAGGCGTACCGCGTGCTGCGGCGGCCAGTGACGCCGGTGCTGCACCGAGCGAGCCTGACCGTCATCGAGCGCCGCACCGTCCGCACACTTGAGCGTTACGGTCTGACGCTGCCCGACTTTTTTGACGGGTTCGAGAAAGTGGCGGCGCGCGTCGTAGAGCGGCACCTCGGCGCGGAGACGGCGCAGTCGTTCGACCGTACCGACGCGGCGATTGAACTGGCGCTCGACGAATTGCGCGGGCAGTTGCGTAACTTCGACCCGACGCTCGGCGATGCTCTCGAAACCGGGCGCCGCAAGATCAAGTATCAACTCGACGGCCTGCGCACACGCTTTCACCGCGCACAGTTGGCGCGCGACCGTGCCGCGCACCGCCAACTCGAACGCGCCGACACCGCGCTCTATCCGGAAAAATCATTGCAGGAGCGGCACGTCAACATCACCTCGCTGCTCGCACGCCACGGTCACTACGTCGTCGACTGGGTGTTCGCTGCGATTGAGCCCGGCTCCGCCGAACATCAAATTGTTTATCTCTAAAGCTTTCAGCCATCAGCTTAGGCGATCTGCTGACCACTGATAGCTGACTGCTGAAAGCTTCTTATGTCTAAAATTCGTGTTCTTGCCGATCACATCGCGAACCAGATCGCCGCCGGTGAAGTCGTCGAGCGTCCCGCTTCGGTCGCGAAAGAGATGGTCGAAAACTCTATCGACGCGGGCGCGGGGCGCATCGAGATTGATGTCGAGGCGGGTGGCCGCCGGTTGCTGCGCGTCAGCGACGACGGCGAGGGGATGACGCGCGACGACGCGGTGCTCGCCTTTGAGCGTCACGCGACTTCGAAAATCAGCACCACTGAAGACCTCGAACAGATTCGCACGCTCGGCTTTCGTGGTGAAGCGCTCGCTTCGATTGCCTCGGTCGCACGCGTCGAATTGATCACACAGACGGCGGGCGAAGCTGAAGCGACGCGCGTCGTGATTGAGGGCGGACGAATGCGCGACGTGGTGCCGGCGGCCAGACCACGCGGCACGACGATCAGTGCCCGTGACCTCTTCTTTAATATCCCGGCGCGACGTAAGTTTCTGCGCTCCGAAGCTACTGAAAATTTTCATCTGACCAACCTCGTGACGCACTATGCGCTCGCGTACCCGGCGGTCGAGTTCGTCCTGACCAGTAACGGTCGCGAGACGTTGCGCGTTTCGCCCGCCGCGGATTTACGCGAGCGCGCATATCAGATTTTCGGAGAGGAATTTTTAGACAGCCTGCTGCCGGTTAGCGGCGGACACGAGTCGGTCACCGTCGTCCGCGGTTATGTCTCGTCGCCGCGCGAACGTCGCACGACGCGTGACGCCCAGTATCTGTTTGTCAACGGACGCTTCGTGCGTGACCGCTTGATTAGCCGCGCGCTCGCCGAAGGTTATCGCTCGGTGCTGCCGCACGGCGTCTACCCGGCGGCGCTGTTGTTTCTCGAAGTACCGCTCGAAGAGGTCGATGTCAATGTGCATCCGGCGAAGACTGAAGTCCGCTTTCGCCGCGCGGTGGTGGTGGCTGACGCAGTGCGCGATGCGGTGCGCGCGGCGCTTGTCACCGGAGGGTATGCACGCGGTGCCGATTCCAGAACGAGCGAACAGTTTCAGAATGAGCCGCCGTCATCGAATTGGTCACGGCAGGACGCGGCGGAGGATTTGCGTCGCCGGCAGGAGAGCATCGACTTCGGCCTCGCGGCGTCTTCGCGCGACGACACGCTGATGCGACGACATGACGATGCGCCGGTAGAGATGCCGACTGACGTGCCGACTGATATGCCGGGGGGCGCGTTGCCTGAGATGATCGCGCCTTCGATGTCGCCCGATGAAACGGCGGTCGGTGCGCCGGTGAGCGAAGAACGCAACCGAATGCAGGCATCGCCGGAATCTTCGGACGCGACTGAACCGCTCGCACCGGCTTTCCCTGACCTCGCTCCGTCAACGGATACTCTGCGCGAGCAAAGCCCGGCGCCGCCACCGCCGACTGTTCCGGTCAATCCGTCGACCGCTTCTTCTTCTTCTCCTCCGTCGTCGGCGCGCGCGACTTCATTACCGCCGCTTGTTTCGGCGGCGCGGGCGATGCGCGAAGTCGCCGTCGAATCCCTGTCCGCGAACATCCGCCCGCTCGGTCAACTCGAAGACAGCTTCATCATCGCTACTGACCCCGAAGGTCTGCTGTTGATCGATCAACACGTCGCGCACGAACGCATTCTGTTCGACAAGTACCGCGCGCTCGAAGCGGCGCGACCCGCCGAGTCACAAAATTTATTAGTGCCGGAGACATTCGATCTGACGCCCGCGCAGGCCGCGGCGTTCGCGACGGTCGCCGACGAACTGGAGACTTACGGCTTCGGATTGATGCGTCTCTCCGGTCGTACCGTCGCGATTAAGGCTGTGCCCGCCGACCTGCCACCGAGCGAGGCGCGTAACATCCTCGCGGAAGTTCTCGAAACCATCGACGCGGAAAAACGCGGGTCGGCGCGCGCGACATTGCGCGAAGATATTGCGGCGTCACTGGCATGCCGGGCCGCGATAAAAATTAATGTCCCGCTGACCGTTGAGAAGATGCTGTGGCTGATCGACCGCCTGTTGCTGACCTCGTCGCCGACGACCTGCCCGCACGGCCGCCCGGTCATCATCCGCCTGACGAAGCGCGACATCGAACGTGCTTTCCACCGCCCGTGATGGACGGATGATGTTTGTGGAGTCGGAATTCCTCGTTAGCTTGTGCCATCGGTTGAGTGGGTAGACGGACACCACCTCACAACTCATCAAGCGTCCGCAGTACCGCCGTGGTATCGGCGAGTCCCGGCAGAATCACGTCCGGATGATGTGGACGCAGGTCGTCAGCGGTGTAGCCGCGTCCGGTGGCGACGGCGACCGCGCGCGCGCCGAAATGACGGGCGCAGGCGATGTCGTTTGGCGTATCGCCGAGGACGATGAACTGCGCAGGATCGAGTTTGATTCTAAGGTGCTGTTCGATGCGCTGTGCGGCGAGCGCCGGCAGGTCGCGGCGGTCGTGTGAGTCGTCGCCGAACGCGCCCGGCAGTCGGAAGAAATGTGACAGACCGACAAGTTCCATCTTCAAATGGGCCGCCGGTTCGAGGTTGCCGGTGAGCAGCGCCGAGCAGTAGCGGGGGTGTTGATCGACGGCCTCCAGAATCTCACGAGCGCCGGGCAGCGCATAGAAGAAAGGCTCGCCTCTGGCCGCCGCCGCCGTTGTTACCCGTTCCATCTCGACCATAAAGCGCGTGCGAAATTCGCCGACGCGCTCGCGAATGTGCTCGTGCCGGATGCCTTCGTGGTGAAGCGCTTCGGCGGCGATCTGCAAGTCGGTCATGCCAGAGACGGTCATCTCTGCCAGGCGTCCCGCCCGCCCGAAAACGGCTTCGAGCGCGGGCGTGAAATAGTGTTTGAAATTTCCGCTCTGCGTCGAACGAATCAACGTCCCGTCGATGTCCCACAGCAGCACGCGAAAGTCTCTGTCCGTCGTTGTCATCATATTTATCAAGTGCTCGTTTCAATTTTCAGTAAGATGTGAACAGAAGTTTACACTCGAATAGTATGTTTGTTCGTCATCACCGACAATTATTCGATTTCGCCCGCAACCGGTTTAGCACCTCGCGCAAAAAAAAGTATGTTTGCTCGCGGAGCAATTGCATTTCGGTTTTCCGACTTCCGGCGGAGAGATGACGTCCAAGCGCCCCTGATTTTCTTGGGGATGTTGAGAATCCGATCTCGCATCGTCTCGCCGTCACCTCATCAATGGCGAGAATGCGATTGCCATGCAGGGTTAACTCAGGAATCACCTCTTTGCCGGCAGGGTCTATTCATTCTCGGCCATGCAATATTCTTTCCACAGCTGCAACGCCATCTTACTTGAGTTAAGTCGTTGATTCTCGGTTGGGCCTGGGCATGAATTTCGTGCCACCTGTGCAATTGCTTGTCGCATTCGGGAGAATGAATAGACCCTGCTTTGCCGGACTTTGGTCTTGACATACCAAAGCTGTCCAACGTAT
The DNA here is from genome assembly GCA_030859785.1 of Acidobacteriota bacterium. GTDB lineage: Bacteria > Acidobacteriota > Blastocatellia > Pyrinomonadales > Pyrinomonadaceae > JACDEG01. The sequence continues at coordinate 1,691 of JALZJL010000391.1, read as the reverse complement.
AAATCAGCGTCAATTTTATATTGTCGCCGGCAGTTCTTGACCCTTTGAAGCGTTACTTCCGGCTGCCTTCCAAATTCGAGTACCTAAACGGATGGACATCTGGTGTTGTTTTCTCAAATTTGTTTGTCCTTTGCGTCGACATTGGCACCCCCATTCGCCGTTTGAAATTCTTTTACGGCGGCGCAAGAGCTTTTCTGCTCACCTTTTTCTGATATATCAAGAAAGAGATTTTCCCAAACCTGATTACTCAGGTTGATTGCTTCGGGGTGAACGCCTCAAAAAATCTTTCTCATTGATGGAGCATGAGTTAAACAAATCCACCAGCATCATTTGAAACGTAAGTACCTCAACTACTTGCAAATTTAGATATGTTTGCCCTTCTTGCCCAATGAAATACATTAGCCGCATTGCGTCACTATCCTGTGCCTTACTAGCTTTCGCCGTTTTCGGCCTTGCGCTTGTTGCGCCACATACTTCTTTCGCCTCTTACAGGGCCGCTCAATCGTCAGGAGAAATTGCAGTACGTGCATCAGCATCTGCTAACAACGGCACTGGAGCCACCTCGCTGACCATCAGTAAACCAACTGGCACGGCTAGTGGCGACGTGCTGCTCGCAGGCATTTACGTTCGTGGAAGCGGCACTACTCCGACTGTCACTGCGCCTGCTGGATGGACGCTGATTCGTCGCACTGATCAGGGTAATCCGGTTGGCGCAACCGCTTCGGTGCTGAGTTATTTCAGGGTCGCTGGCACAGCGGAGCCTGCAACTTATCTTTGGACATTTGATCGCAGCAGACGAGCATTGGGGAGTATTACCAGCTATACAAACGTCGATCCGACCGCTCCGATCAATGCCTCAGGAGGCCAGGCCAACAGTACTGCTGCTGCTGCTGTAACGGCTCCATCAATAACGACAACGGTCGCGAACACAATGCTGGTCGGACTCTTCTGCCTGCACGACTTTGCGACACTCACTCCGCCTGCTGGCATGACCGAGCAATTGGATTTTACTGTTGCTAATCCATCTGGAATGGCATATGAGTCCGCCGATCAAATCCGCAGCACCGCCGGGGCAACTGGCACTCGCAGCGCCACCTCATCGTTCTCGGATACGAGCGTCGCTCAGCTAATAGCACTCAAACCTGCTAATACCTCAGTGCCCAATACACCGCCGACAGTAAGCATCACGTCACCCATCAGTGGTGCGACGTTCACCGCGCCGGCCAACGTGACGATCAATGCTGATGCGTCTGATACGGACGGGACGGTCGCTAAAGTTGAGTTCTTCTCCGGCACAAATTTGTTGAGCACTGACACCCAGGCTCCGTACAGTTATGCGTGGAACAATGTCGCCGCAGGCAGCTACTCGTTGACCGCCAAAGCCACCGACAATGCCGGAGCCATTACCACCTCTTCACCCGTCAACATTGTCGTAAATGGTAGCAGCGGCAGTGCTGTAGCAACATTCGTAAAGATCGACACGACCACGCAGGGCACATGGAAGGGAGTCTACGGAGCCGACGGGTACAACATCATTAACGATGTGGCGAACTATCCCGCGTACGCACAAGTGACGCCAAGCGGCCATCTCGCCTGGACGTGGACGGCGTCAACCGGCGACGCACGTGCTTTGCAGAAGGCTGCCGTCAATGATCGGATTGCGGCCACTTGGTATTCATCCACCAGCTTCA
>JALZJL010000352.1 GCA_030859785.1 Acidobacteriota bacterium | reverse complement strand
CCTCTTATCTGTGAGGCGGCCCGCGCCATTTCTAATGTTTCCTTCGCCGTCCGTTATGTGATTTGGACGAGTTGCGGCGGGGCGGATTCCAGTTTGGCTGAGGCACCTTCGGCGAGTAGTTTCTCGGTCTCGGCGACGAATGCTTCGACGATGTCTTCGCCGGCTACTTTACGCATCGGCACGCCGTTCTTGTAGATCATGCCGACGCCGCGCCCGAACGTTACGCCGAGGTCGGAGTCGTGTGCCTCGCCAGGACCGTTCACCGCGCAGCCCATGATCGAGAGATGCAGCGGCTCTTCGATGTGCGCCAGACGGCGCTCAATCTCAGTAACGATGCCCATAAAGTTATCCACGTCGAGCCGCCCGCACGTCGGACATGCGACGACCGTCACACCGCGCTTGCGCAGATCAAGCGACTTGAGAATTTCCCACGCCACGCGCACTTCTTCCTGCGGCTCGGCGGCGAGCGAAACCCGAATCGTGTCGCCGATGCCTTCGTGCAGCAGGACGCCAAGTCCGATGGCCGACTTAATCGACCCGCTGAAACCAGACCCCGCCTCCGTCACGCCGAGGTGCAGAGGGTAATCGACTTGCTCCGCCAGCAGCCGATAGGCCGCGACCGTGCGATGTACGTCCGACGCCTTCAGCGAAATCACGATGTCGAAAAAGTTGAGGTCTTCGAGGATGCGGATATGACGCAGCGCTGATTCGACCATCGCTTCCGGCGTCGCCGTACCGTAGCGAGCGAGCAAGTCTTTTTCCAGCGACCCGCCATTGACGCCGATCCGGATGGGGACTTTCTGCACCTGCGCGGCGCGCGTCACTTCGCGCACACGCTCGACGGGGCCGATGTTACCGGGGTTGAGTCTGAGCTTGTCGATCCCGGCGTCGAGCGCCATCAACGCCAGCTTGTAATGAAAGTGAATATCGGCGACGAGCGGCACGTCGGGCACGCGATTCCTGATTTCTTTGAGGGCGATGGCTGACTCTTTGTCGGGGACGGCGATGCGGACGATCTCGCATCCGGCGCGCATCATCTCTTCGATCTGCCGGACGGTGCCCGCGACATCAGTGGTGTCCGTCTTCGTCATCGATTGAACGGAGACCGGAGCGCCGCCGCCAACCTGAATGTTTCTGACTTGGACCGCTCTGCTCTTTCGCATAAAAATTGGCACTCTACTTCTGCGGCGCGGGCGAAGCGGTTGCTTCCGGCTGTCGTGTCCACGAAGAAGCCGTCTTCGTGATGTCGTTAACGATCACAAAACCCATCAGCAACAGCAGGAAGACGAACCCAACTTGCTGAATCCGCTCGCGCATCGTCATCGACAGTTTCAACCCCACCCAGGCGAGCGCTCCTTCAATGAATAGCATCAGAATCATCCCGCCATCGAGCACCGGAATCGGCAGCAGGTTGAAGACGCCGAGGTTCAGACTGAGGAACGCCAGCATTCCAAAAATGCCCTCCCAACCGCCTTCGTTAGCCGCGCGTGATGAAGCTTTGGCGATTCCGATGGGGCCGGAGAATGTATCACGCACCGAACGCTGACCGCTGAACACCTGGCCGAGCGCGAGGCCCGTCAAACGGATGAACTCGATGTTCCGATCCACGGCGTAGGCCGTCGCCGCGAGCGGCCCGACCCGGCGCAACGGATAATCCATCGTCGGCCCAAAGCCGAGCCGTTCCGTTCCGTCCGCGAGTCGGCGGGTGGTCGCCGTATACTCCACCGTTTCGTTACCGCGGGCGACCTTGAAGCGCATCGGCTGCCCTTTATGATCCTGGACGTATTGCAAGACCTGCTCTTGGGTATAAATCGTTTCGTCGTCAATGGACAGAATGCGGTCTCCGGCTTTCATCCCGGCCTCAGCCGCCGGGGTGTTATCCGCGACCGAGTCGACCACCACCGGTAAATTGCCGAAATCAGGTTCAAGTCCTAACAGGCCGATGGCCTCGCCGCCTTCTTCGATACGTTTCTTCGGCGTCACAGTCAGGGACACTTGTTGCCCGTTACGCTCCACGACGACCGGCAGAGGCTGTTCCGGCGAGATCAAAGCGTCGTTCCTGATTTTGTCCCATTCGCCGCCATCGCGACCGTTGAAAGAAACTATCCGGTCACCGGGTTGGATTCCCGCTTCGGCGGCGGCCCCGCCCGCGCGGACGGTTTTGACCACCGGCGACGGCATCACCGGGACGCCGTAAGCCATCGCGCCGACCAGCGGAATCGTAATCGCCGTCAGGATGTTCATCACCGGGCCGGCCACCGCGACCAAAAACTTCTGCCAGCGCGGTCGCAAATCGAAGCGCTCGCCCAGAGGAATGTCGGTCTCACCAGCGCTTTCGATCCCGGCGTTCGAGTCGTCGCCGCCGAGCTTGACGTAACCGCCGAGCGGAATCAAGCTGAGGCGATAGTCGGTCTGGCCCCACTGTTTGCCAATCAGACGCTTACCGAAACCAACCGAGAATGTCTCGACGCGGATGCCGAGCAGCTTGGCGACGATGAAGTGTCCGAATTCATGGATCACAACGGCGGCACCGAGAATGAAAATGAAGGCCAGACTGCCGATCAAGTAAGTCATTTAATTTCCGTCTCTTTGATAATTATTGATTCAATCGAACGCTGAGATTTTAGAGGCACACACATTGCGCCCGGTTGCACGGAAGTTTACGCGGCGCGCGTCGTGTGGTCAAACCAGTCATCAATCGACATCCGGTCGCGGCGCGCGCTGGCCGTTTCACCGCACGATGTAACTAAAGTCTGCGATGTTTACGGGCGAAACTTCGATTAGCGCATCAATCTCGGTGAGCGCGGTGATTCTCGCAGTCTCGTCTGTATCAAGCACGACGTCGAGACTGTCGACCGGGCGCACGGGGTGTCGATTCATAACGCGCTCAATGATGTGTGGGATGTCGGTCAGGCGAATGCGACCATCGATGAATGCGTTGACGGCGACTTCGTTCGCGGCGTTCATTGCGGTCGCGAGCGTGCCGCCGGTGCGGAGAGCACGGTAGGCTAAGCCGAGGCACGGAAAGCGCGTCAGGTCGGGAGCTTCAAAATGGAGCGCGCCGAATCTGGTGAGATCAAGCGGCGGCAGCACGTTGTCTTGCCGTTTCGGATACGTGAGCGCGTACTGAATAGCGTGGCACATGTCGGTGACGCCCATCTGTGCGATCACCGAGCCGTCGATCAATTCGATCATCGAATGCACCACCGATTCGGGATGCACGATGACATCGATCTGGTCGGCATCAAAGCCGAACAACCAATGGGCCTCAATCACTTCCAGACCTTTGTTCATCAGCGTCGCCGAATCAATCGTCACCTTCGCACCCATGCTCCACGTCGGATGGCGCATCGCTTCGGCGACGGTCGCACGCTGCATCGCGCTTTCATCCTGGGTGCGGAACGGGCCGCCGGAAGCGGTCAGAATCAATCGTCGCACCTCCGCGCGCGTCTCGCCACGCAGGCACTGATGAATCGCGTTGTGTTCGGAATCGACCGGCAGGATTTCAGCGCCGGAAATGCGCGCCGCACGGGTCATCAACTCGCCCGCCATTACCAGCGTCTCTTTATTGGCGAGCGCGACCCGCTTGCCCGTCTCCAAAGCGCGCAGCGTCGGCACGAACCCGACCGCGCCGACCGTCGCACTGACGACGCACGCGGCGCGCTCGTGCGTGGCGACTTCGATTAATCCTGCCTCGCCGACAGCGACGCGCGGGAACGCGATTTCGCGGCGGCGGAGTAGACGAAGCAACTCCTCTGCACTCTCGTCTGATTGGACGGCAACAAGTTCGGGACGGTGACGGTCAATCTGTTCGACAAGCTTATCGACATTACGACCCGCACCGAGCGCGACAATGCGAAACTGTTCGCCGAGCGCTTCAACGACACGCAACGTGTTGCAGCCAATCGACCCGGTCGAACCTAAAACAGCAATCCCCTTTGTGTTCATATTTCGTTACTGACTGACCGGGGCGACAGAAGGTTCCGACTCTTCGGCCTCGTACTTGTCGAGTAGCTCAATGTTCCGCCCCTGCGCGTTTTTGTAGGTCGCGCCCGCCACGCGCCACTGTCGTCCATTCTTGTAGAACAAACTGACGCTGGTGTTGACGCTCCCCTTCTCGCCGATGGCTTTGAGGTTGAGCGTCGCATCACCGTCGGCATTATGCGTGTCGACACCACCCGTCACGAGCCAACCGAAATCTCGCACCTCGCCGATCTCATTCTTCAACCGCTTGTTGTTGCGCAGAAAAGTTTTTGCTGTCTCGGCAGCTTCGCTATGTCCAACGGCATAGACCGCGACCCCGGCAATCGCGCCGGCAAACAACCCGACCAGCAGCACTAATCCGAACACCAGCCCGCTCACTATCAATAAAACTTTTTTGGTTGTCATTTTTGGTGCGTTTCAGCGAAGGATGTTTGTCGTTTATCTCCAGTAAAGCTGCGCGAAATAGTAGAGGAGCGGCGCATTGAAGAGCAAGCTGTCGAGACGGTCGAGCAAACCGCCGTGACCGGGAAGGATATTGGCGGCGTCCTTAGCGTTGGCCCCACGCTTCAGCGCGCTCTCGGTCAGGTCGCCGATCACGCCGAGCACATTCATCACCGCCGCGAGCGCCAGTGCCGCCCGCAAGCTGAGTTCCGGGAAGAACCAATAATGCGCCAGTGCCGCCATCAACAGACTCGCCACCATGCCGCCAACCGCACCCTCCCAAGTCTTTCCGGGACTGACCTGTGGCGCCAATTTGTGATGACCAAGAAGCCGGCCCGTGTAGTACGCGCCCGTGTCCGAACCCATCAGCACGAGAAAAAAGAAAGAGAGCAAGTGCGTCGAAAGGTTCGGTGCCTGAAGCGGCGACTGAAAGCCGTTGCGCACCGCGATCAAGTGCCCACCGAGCAGCACGACGTAGAGCACGCCGAGTAGCGTCGCGCCCGCCGATAAAATCATTGTGTCGAAAGGCGCGCCGCGCAGCATCTCCGCCGCGAGTATCGCAATGACGAGTGCCGGGACAATCAGCATCAGCATCTGCGGCTGGTCGAAGTAGAATGCGACCAGCATCGCCGCCGTCCCCGCGTATCCGACAACTACGTCCGGCTTCGCGCCAAGTCGCCGCGCAAGATGCCAGAATTCGTACAACCCGACGACCATCGCAACGACGGCGAGCAGCACGAAAACATTTTGGAGCGGCGGGAAGATGATCGACGCCGTCAGCACAGGAAGGGCGATCAGCGCGGTGATGATTCGAGACATTTGTTAAGCGGCGGTTCTCTGAAACACTCAAGTCGCGCGAGCGACGAGTTGCAGCCCGCCGAAGCGACGGTCGCGCCGCTGGTAATCGACAATTGCTTCGAGCAGGTGGGCGCGGCGAAAGTCGGGCCACAGCGTTTCGGTAACATAAATCTCGCTGTACGCCGCCTGCCACAGCAGGAAGTTAGAGATGCGCATCTCGCCGCTGGTCCGCACCACGAGATCGAGTTCAGGAAGGCCATGTGTGTACAACTCGCGCTCAATCTCCGGCTCGGTGATTTCGCATCCCGGTCGGCCCTCTTCGGCGCATCGTCTGAGTGCGGCGTTGACCGCATCGACTATCTCGGCGCGACCACCGTAATTGAGTGCAACACTCAAAACCATTCCGCTGTTCGCTTGCGTGCGCTCGACCGCCCGACGGATTTCGCGAAGGACACTTTCTTCGAGCGCGGCGGTGCGCCCGATGACTTGGAAGCGGATATTCTGGCGGTCGATGCTATCGAGTTCGAGCCGCAGGTAACGTTTCAGCATCCGCATCAGCGCGTCCACTTCGAGGCGCGGGCGCTTCCAGTTTTCAGTCGAAAAAGCATAGAGCGTCAGCGCGCCGAGTCCGAGGCGTGCGCCCGTGTCGACGGCGGCCCGCACTGCGTCGACGCCCGCGCGGTGACCGGCGACGCGGGGTTGGCCGCGCTGTGCCGCCCAGCGTCCGTTACCGTCCATGATGATGGCGACGTGGCGCGGTAGTCGATCCCACGCGACGCGCTCCAGCAGCGCCTCATCGGGCGACCCCTTCTCGACAACTGCGACAAAATCCGCGAGCATCCCTACCTCAACCCTTCTTCATGACTGCGCGCCGTGTCCCGTCCAAACGAACGCCGCATCTTAATGGTCACCCGCGTCGCAGTGCAACCAATAAAGCAGATGACGGAGGTTCAGAGATTGAATGTCGATGTTGAGGGCGGGCGAACTGATGAACTAACTGATCTTGGATCTTCAAGCACCGGACGGTTGATCGTAATGCACTTCGATCAAAGTCAGGCCATGAGCGGGAGCGGTCGCACCGACCAGCGCGCGGTCTCCGGTTGAGATGGCGCGTTCGATTGTCTCGTCGTCCATCTCGCCGCGCCCGACAGCGAGCAGCGTACCCGCGATGGAGCGCACCATGTAGCGCAGGAAACCGTCGGCGGAGGCAGTGATTTCGATCAAGCGCCCGCGCCCGCGGCGGCTCCAACAATCATCGACTTCGAGCCGCGTGACGTCTCGGACGCGCGTTCTGGTTTCGGTCTTGGCCGACGCGAAGGCCGTCCAGTCGTGCCGCCCGTTGAAGCGCGCCGCCGCCTGTCGCATCGCCCGCAGATCGAGACTGCGCGGTTCGTGATGCGCATAGCGTGCCCAGAACGGCGAGCCGTACCGCGCGTTGAAGACACGGTAGCGATATGTTTTGCCGCGCGCCGAAACACGCGCGTGGAAACTTTCGGGAACGACCTCGACTTCGGTCACACGCAAATCGCGCGCGACGTTACCGTTAATCGCAGCACGCAGTTTGTCCGGCATCATCTCGCGCCGTAACTCGACGCTTGCCACTTGCGCCTCGGCATGCACGCCCGCGTCAGTTCGCCCCGCCCCATGCACGATCACTGCGCGGTCATCAATCAACGACAGAGCGCGCGTCAAATCACCCTGCACCGTCCGCAACTCATCCTGCATCTGCCAACCGTGAAAATCCGTGCCGTCATATTGAAGAGTGAGCCGGTAGTTCATGGAGAGGTAAATATGAAGGCAAAAGTAAAAAGGGAACAGGCAAAAGTGAAGGCCAATCGGAACCGATGCTAGATGTGAGATGCTGAATGTTAGTCAAGACACGCGGGTGTGCTGTTCAACATCCGACATCCGACATCCGACATCTCGTTCATTCAACTCACGCGCCGATAAACTTTTGCTCAGGCACTGATAGCTGTTTGCAATTGCGTGCGCCCGTTTAGAGGCGGGCTCTGCCCGCCTGTTTGTCTTGAGAAGGCAGGCAGAGCCCGCTTCTAAACGGGCGTTGAAAAGGTGACGGAGCATTAGCTGATCAACGACGTGCGGCTAAATCGTTCGGCTTCCGGGTTTGACGACGGGGATGCCGAGCGCGCAGGCGGGGCAATCGGCGGGGGCGATGGCCGGAACGTCGAGCGTTGCGAGTGCAATGCGGGGCACACCGGTATCTGCACGGCCTCCGGAGCGGTCGATGATCGAGGCCGCGCCAATCACGTTGGCCCCGGCGGCGCGCACCGTGTCGATGGTTTCGCGCGTCGAGCCGCCGGTGGTAATCACGTCTTCGACGACGACGACGCGTTCGCCGGGTCGAATGGTGAAGCCGCGCCGAAGCGTCATCCGCCCCCCCTGCTCGCGCTCAGTCCAGATCGACCGCGCGCCGAGTGCCCGCGCGACCTCGAATCCGATCACGATCCCTCCGATGGCCGGGGCGACGATGGTTTCGATCTGTTGCCCGGCGAAACGCTCGGCCAGCGCGCGTCCCATGGCCTCGGCTTCCGCCGGATGTTGCAGCACCAGCGCGCACTGTAAGTAGCTCGTGCTGTGCAACCCGCTGGTCAGCACGAAATGGCCTTCGAGCAAAGCGCCCGTCTGCCAGAACCGTTCAATGACTTCCTCGGATCGCATCTCAATCTTGCCTTTCCGTGCTGCGTACGACAGAATGCGAAGTGATGGAGAACTTTCGCAACCTCATCTCTGATTCGCCTCTCGTCGAGGAAACGATAGAGATGCTTCGACTGAACGGCGGTCGCTCACCCGTCAATCTCATCGCCGACATCGTGCTGCAACTTCCCGACCTTGATCCAATGACGGCTGCGCCAATCATTTCCGAATTGATTAAAGATGATTGGCGGATGCGCATCATTGATGACTACGAGGTTGAGTTGGTGTGCCAGGATGCCGAGTGTAAGCTGCTCGACGACACCGATTTCGTGGTCGTCGATGTCGAGACGACCGGCCCGAAAGTCCCGCACAGCCGGATCACCGAGATTGGCGCATACCGCATCAGCCGGGGGCGTATCGTCGCCGAGTTCCAGACACTGGTCAACCCACAGACATCAATCCCGCCGTTCATCGTGCAACTGACCGGCATTACCGAAGCGATGGTCCGACACGCCCCGCTGTTCCGCGAGGTCGCCGCCGATTGGTTGCGCTTCGCCGACACCGCTGTGCTGGTGGCGCACAACGCTCCGTTTGACGTGCGATTCATTAACTGTGAACTGGCGCGCGTCTTTCCCGGACGCCGGATGTCTAATCCGCAACTGTGTACCGTCTCGCTGTCACGCCGCATCGTCCCGGAGTTGATCAATCACCGTCTGCACACGCTCGCCGATCACTTCTCGATTTTGATTCGTGACCGACACCGCGCTGCCGGCGACGCCCGCGCGACCGCTGAAGTTTTCATCCGCATGCTGCAACTTCTCCGGCAGCACGGCGTTCGTCGCCTCTCTGATGCACGTCGCTTCACGCTCAAAAATCCGCACCGGGAAGCCAGCCTCGCGCGTCGCTGAATCTGAGCCTGCTCAATCGGATGCTCGCTCAAGGTTTAATGCCCACGGCACTGCTGACGCACAGCAGATCAAGCGTCACATCATCGACAAGCTGATTCACTTATTCTTCTGCGCGGCGCTATTGACGCTCCATCAGAGTTCATATATGGTCTCGCATCTCAACATAATTTTCAGGCTGGCCTTTCAGAGCCGACCCCTTCCCCGGCCCATTCTACTGGCTACGCCTCATGCCCCTTGGCCGGCAGCACTTAACCTGAAATGGAGGTTAGAGAAATGAAACAGCGTCCGTCCAATCTAGCGAAGTGGGTCAGGGTTGTCTCCGTCGTCACTTTATTCCTGTGTCTGTCTACCACGAGTGCGTTAGCAGATCCGTTCATTATTGATCAGAGAAATGATGACTTTCCTCCTCTAGGCGGGTTTGGTTTTGGCGCGAGTCCTCTAGGGCAAGAGTTTACCCCAACTTTTAGTGGGCTTGATGTAGTGGAAATACTCATCGGCCCCAGAGCCCCTAATGCGGTTACCACGATAAACATCCGAATCGGTTCTATAACTGGGACGATTATCGGGATGAGCTTACCGAGTATTATTGATGACAGCTTCCCCGGCCCGCCAGCAATTATGCGCTTCGATTTCCTGTCCACAGTCCCGCTCGTATCGGGTAACCTTTACGTGTTTGAAGTGTTACCGGGGAACTTTGCTGGTCCTATTTTTAGTAACTCTGATACTTACCCCGGTGGCAGGAGTATTGTATCTGGAAATCCCTTTCCTAATAGTGACATGTGGTTCCGTGAAGGCATACATGCTACACAACCTATTCCTGAACCGACTACCATGTTGCTCCTCGGCACAAGCTTGGCAGGACTCGGTGCGGCAGTGCGCAAGAGACTTAAAGCTCACGAGCGGGAAGAAGTGTAGCGCAGTAGCTCTCGCCAAACATTAAACCACTCGTGAGCTTGTCTGCTCGCGGGTGGTTTTGTTTCGCTGCAAAAGACCGAGCAAGTCGGAGTGGGATTACGCACTGCTGGTTGAAAATCCATCGAAACTCCTTTCTTCAGGAAGCGGAGTTGTCACAAGACTGAACGATCAACCGCCCACTTCCGCCCTTCGCCTCTGCCACAAGTTACGCCCGACGAACCCGACGATGATCAGCGCGGCGAGCGCGATGCCAACGACCGGGTAATACTCCGCCAGCAAATCCTTCGCACGCGCGCCGTACTTGACGGCGACGAAGCCTTCAAATAGGAAACGGAATGCACGACCCACGGCGACCGCCGCCGCGAATCGCCACACGCTGAGGCGGAAGACGCCCGCCGTGATGACGAATAGTTTGAAGGGAAACGGCGGCGGCAGCACCGACGCGACCAGCACCGACAGCACGTCGTAACGGTCAACCAATTGTTTGACGCGCGCCTGCTTCTCCGCCGAAAAGCGTTCGAGTGCGCGGCGACCGGCGCGACGCGAAATGTAATACAGGATGACACAGCCCACGACCGAACCGAGCGTCGCGGCCATCGCGTAAAGCGGCATCCACGCGGGGCGCGCCGCAGAGAGCAATAGCATCACTGCGTCGGGGCCGCCGGGCAACGGAATCAGCGCCGAATCAAGCAGCGCGATGGCGAAGATGCCAAACGGTCCGAAGGCCACTAAATATTCGGAGACGTAGTTCAGGCCGTTCGTGATCTTACGTAGAAGCCATTTCACTTTCGGTCAGCGTCCCCCTCGATGTTGTCATCGAACAGTTTTCAGTTTTGAGCCGAAACTGAAAACTGTTTACTCTTGCCTTCCTACTTAATCCTCACTCCGAAACGGAAGATGATGTTGTTGGGGTCGTGTCGCCGGTGTCGCCGGTGGTGGTCGGCGACGGCGTGGTCTCGCTCCGCGCTTGCCGCCGCAGGTCGCGTGCGTCCTTGATTCTGTTCCACGTCAGATAAATCGCCAGCGCCACCAGCAGCACCGCCACGGTCACGCTCAGCATCACGAGACCATTGTCTTTCAGGAACAGCACGACGCGCCGGCCATAGTAGACTGCCAGCGCGCCTTCGATGTAATAGCGCACGCTGCGCGCGATCATGATGGTAATCACAAAACGCCAACGCGAGTATTCGAGCGCCCCGGCGGTGGCGACGAAAATCTTGAACGGCATCGGCGGCGGCAGCAACGCGGGAACCGCCAGCGCAAGAATTCCGAAGCGCGCGTAGGCCCGCTCGACGCGCTCAATGTGTTCAGGGCGAAACCGCTTTCGCATCACCGCCTGCCCGCCGCGCCGCATGATCGTATAGAGCAGCAAGCAGCCAAGCACCGACCCGAAGGCGGCGAACAGCGGAAAGTAGAAAACCGCCTTCGGGTCGCTGAAGCACCGCGCGACGACAAGGTAATCATTGATTTCAGGAAGCGACAGCAGAGAGGAGTCGAGCGCGCCGATAACCACCATCGACGGCGCGGCGACGTAGATCGGTACATTGACGATGAACTGCTGGAGCCAGAGAGCGGCGGCGCGCAACCAATCGAACATAGTTGCCAAGTCTAAAGACTAAAGCCCGAAAGTCAAAAGCCCGGAGACTCATCGCTCAAAACTTTTGACTCGCGGCTTCAACTCCAAACTTTCAGACTCTCGACTTTTTACTTTGCCGGTGTGAAAACAGAAGGTGTGTCGTAGGTCACGCCGAAGGTGACGCCGGAGCGCGGGCTGAAGTCGGTTAGTCCGGCGACACCGGCGACATCGAAGCGCATGCCGGAGGCTTTAACCTGCAATCCTAAACGCGCCTCAGACAGCGACTCGGTGCCGAGTGGCGCGCTCCCACGCCGCACGCTCGCGCGACCGTTAACTTCACCCGCGATGTTGATCTGGCCGTTTAAGCGGAAGATGCCCGCCACGCCGTAGAGCAGCACGTCGTTCTGCGTGAATAGTTGAGTTGGCGCGGTGAGAATGCCGAGGCCGAGATTGCCGAAGGTGTTGAGGCGACCGTCCGGCCCGAACTTTTTCCCAACCAGAATGGTGCCGAAGGCATTGGTCTGATTAAGGCCGATGCCGCGCGACTCGTCCGAGTTGGGCAGTTGGACACCGAACCGGAAGCCGAGCGACGGACTGCGCCGCGATTCATTGCGGAGTTTGATTTTCGTCGCCAGTGTGAAGTCGCCGGTATCATTGGTCGAGTCGCCGGGCGCAAAGCTACGCGGGATCGTCGGCCCTGTTGATGCGCTGTTAACGCTCAGAAAGTTCTGCGCAACGCCTTCGATTTGAAACTCGACGTTTGGTGACAATCCGATGTTCACGCCGATCACGCCGACGCGCGTCAAATCACCGGTCAGGCCGGAGGCCGGAAACTTCGCGCCTTGCAGAAAGTCGACGCCCGCTTCAATCCGCAGCGAGCCGGGCGGCAATACGTCAACATCCTCGGTAATCAGCGGGCGCTGTTGAGCATGTGCCATGACGGCGCATCCGAACACAATCAGCAGTGTGCGACAGATGCGCCAAAAAGATTGGCGGATTGAGCAAGTCATAGAATTCATTGTGGCGCGGATTGTAATGCCCGTTAGTCACTCCGTCAAACCGTCTGAAGTGGCGGAAGGAGGCGGAGAGGGTCCCGCTTCTTCGGCCCTTAAATTAGAGTGAAGAAAGGTTATCATTCGCGCGTCTAAGTCTCGATGATCGTTGAGACTGAGGAATGGACAAAGTCGCTCGTGGCAGTGGGTGAACGCGAAATCGTGATGAGTGAGCGCGAAACTCTGATGACTGAATGCGAAGCCGATGAACGCCTCATCGAATCTTGCCGGAGGGGTGACCGCGAAGCGTTCCGTATTCTCTTCGAGACTCACAAAGACAAAGTTTATAGCGTCGCGCTCTACTTCTTCGGCGGCGACGAGGCGCAGGCCGCCGACGCGACGCAGCAGGTCTTTCTCAAGCTCTTCACCAAGATCGGACAGTTCCGCCATGACGCCGAGTTCACGACCTGGCTGCACCGTCTCGCGGTCAACGTCTGCCTCGATGAACATCGTCGCCGCCGTCGATTCATTCCGTTTGGCGAGGCGTTCGGGGTCGACGAGCCGCGCGTTAACAAATCGCCGGAGGAGAGCGTTGGGCGGGACGAGGCCGAAGTTTCGATCCGCGACGCGATTGCCACGCTGAAGCCAAAACTGCGCGTCGCCATTCTGCTGAAATACTTTGAAGAATTGTCATACGAAGAGATTGCTTCAGCGATGAACTGTTCGAAGGGGACGGTCGCCTCGCGTCTCAACCGCGGCCACAAAATCCTCGCGCGACGGCTCGGCCATTTGCGCGCGTCACTATTTCGAGGGGAGTAAATCAAGGATGTTTCGTCGGCATGTCACGACACAGTTCTCCGCCTTTGCGCACGGCGAGCTTTCGCCCGATGACTCGCACCGCGTTGCGGCACACCTGCGCGACTGCGAGCGTTGCCGGCAAGCCTACGAAGAGATCAAACTCGGTGTCCGGCTCGTCGAATCGCTCGCGCTACGCACGGCCCCGGCTGAGTTGTGGGAAAAGATCGAGAGCGCACTGCCGTTGCAAACGTCGGCGGATTCATCCGCAGATTCACCGTCCGCCCGAGCGATATCACATCACACAGCGCCGCCAGCACCGGAGCGTCAGTGGTTCCCGTTCGTTCTGAATCGTCAACTTCTCGCGGGTGCGGCGGCGATGCTTGTCATCACGCTAGGTCTGAGCGCGTGGTGGTTCGACGGCCCTTCGACCAGTGCCGCGTGGGAGGTGGCAAGGCTGAGCGGCGCGCCGACGATTGACGCAGATCGGATCAACGCGACCGGGCGGCTCGGCATCGGCGAATGGCTTGAAACCGACGAAGCATCACGCGCGAAGATCGAGGTCGCGGACATCGGGCAGGTCGAGATTGATCCGGGCACGCGCGTGCGTCTGGTTGAGACGAAAGCGTCC
Organism: Acidobacteriota bacterium; assembly: GCA_030859785.1. Lineage (GTDB taxonomy): Bacteria > Acidobacteriota > Blastocatellia > Pyrinomonadales > Pyrinomonadaceae > JACDEG01. The sequence continues at coordinate 4,958 of JALZJL010000352.1, read as the reverse complement.
GAGCACCGTCTGGAGTTGGCGCGCGGGCGGATGCACGCGACGATCTGGGCGCCGCCGCGTCTGTTCTTTGTCGACACGCCGTCGGCGGTCGCGGCTGATCTTGGCTGCGCGTACACGCTCGAAGTTGACGAGCGTGGCCGCGGTCTGCTGCATGTCACATCCGGCTGGGTCGCGCTCGAAACCCCTCTCCGCGAGTCGTTCGTCCCGGCGGACGGCGCTTGCCTGACGGAGCCGGGCACTGGGCCGGGCACGCCGTTCTTCGTGGACGCATCCGAGACCTTCCGCCGCGCGCTGTCGCGATTCGATTTCGAGCACGGCGGAGCCGCCGACTCACTTGACATCATCCTCGCCGAGTCAAGAACGCGCGACACTCTCACGCTGTGGCATTTGCTGTCTCGTACCGACGGCGCGGAGAGACGGCGCGTGTACGAACGTCTGGCGGAACTCGACGCCCCGCCGGTCAGTGTCACGCGTGATGGTGCGCTCCGACTCGACCAAACGATGCTCGATGCGTGGAAGGATCAACTTGAGCTTTCGTGGTGGAGCGAATGACCTGACGGTTTTTTAACGATCATCGCCAGTCGTGTAAAAGTCTATGAAAGAAACCGCGGCGCGCCGCCGTCCAATCATCGAATCACACGGCGCGAGTCGACGATTGAAATTTTTCTCGAACACACGCGCTTCAATTAACCGGAACACTGACCATATTAGGAGGCTGACAACCAATGACTCGAGACGCGCTTCGCACATTGCTATTCGCCGCGGCAACATTCACTTCGATCATGGCTCTTCACCAAACAACGCAGGCCGGGCCGCCGCTGCTCTGCCGGGCTTTCGACATTGACGGCGCTCGCTCGCTGCCGTGGGACGGCCCCGACTGGCGCTCGGTCAAAGCGGACTATCAGATTAATCGGCTGGTCGATGACACGCTGGCGCTGCTGACACCTGAGACGCCAGTCATCGTGCGGATGGAGACCTTGCGCCGGGCGGCGATCTACGCCGTCTGGTCACTGAACGACCGCGAGGTCAATTACGCAGTGCGAGACTTGAGCACAGCCAACGAGCTTCTGTCGCGGCTGCGGGAGCGCGCCCGGCAGGCGAATGGACGCGACCAGGCGCTCGCTCTGTTTGACATCGGCTACCTGACGGAGACTTTTAAGCAGGCAGCCCCGGTCGTGCAAGAGCGTCACCTGCTCCGCGCATTGCAGCGCGACTTGAAACTTGATGGTGACATCGACGGCTATGCCTCGGTCATCAAAGCCATCGAGATGCGCCGCGGTGATGCGGTGATGGAGTTCGCCGCCGCCATCATCGCTCAACACCCACGTCGCGCCGACCTCCGCGCGCACTTACAGAAAGCCGTCGCCGGAGCACCCGACGGGTCGCTGCTCGCACGCAACCTCGTCATCCACTTTAACGACCGAGGCAAGAGCGTCGCTGAGATTCGCGCGCAGTTGGGTCTCGCCAAGAACTGAAACAATCGTCAAAGCGAGGGAGGAGCGAAGGGTTGATGCCTTCGCTCTTTCCTTTTTTGTTGCTGCCAACAACCGGTCTCTCCCTTTGTCACAGACTAAAACTTCCTTCCTCATGCCCGCCAACACTGTGCTACGATTCCAAATCGTTACCAGCACCTTCATAAGTATATGAGCAAAAGTTTGCAGGATCAGGGTTGAATGACCTAAATGTCGGATGTCAGATGTTGGACAGCACACCTGTGAATCTTGACTAACATCCAGCATCCAGCATCTGTTCCCTGGTAACTTTCCCTTTTTACTTTTGCCTTGCTACTTAACAGTCGCTGCTTCTCATTCATCGAGGGCCAGCGATGCGGGCGATGCAAGATGTCAGCACCCATCAAACCGTTTCTGCTTGGCGGCGTGTGGCATACGACCGAGCTACTTCAGGAAGTCCGCGCGCCGTACACCGGCGAGTGTGTGGCGCGCTTCGCCGTTCCTTCGACACACGACGTTGAAGAAGCAATCGCGTCGGCCTCCGTCGCTACCGTGGAGATGCGCGCGACGCCGCGTCACAAAATTGCCGCTGGGTTGCGGCGCATCGCCGACCACATTGAGGCGCGGCGCGAAGAGTTCGCGCGCGTGATTGCGATTGAGGCAGGCAAGCCGCTGACCGCCGCGCGCGGCGAAGTCGAACGTGCGGTCGGAACGTTTACCATCGCGTCCGAAGAGGCGCGGCGCTTCGCCGGCGAATCAATCCCGCTCGACGCACAGGCGCTCGGCGAAGGGCGCGTCGGCTGGACGGAGCGCATTCCACGCGGCGTCATCTTCGGCATCACACCGTTTAACTTTCCGCTCAACCTCGTCGCGCACAAAGTCGCGCCCGCGCTGGCGTCGCGCAACGCCATTATCATCAAGCCCAGTCCGCGCACTCCTCTGACGGCGCTGCTGCTCGGCGAAGTGTTTCTCGAAAGCGGACTCGCGGCGGGCGCGTTACAGGTTCTGCCGGCGGACGTGTCCGCGGTCGACTTGGTGCTGTGCGATGAACGAGTGGCGATGATCTCTTTCACGGGGAGCGCCGAGGTTGGTTGGCGTCTGCGCGAGCGCGCCGGGCGCAAGGTGATCGCGCTGGAACTGGGCGGCAACGCACCAGTCATCGTCGATGAAAATGCGGACGTTGATTATGCCGCCGCGCGCACCGCCGCAGCTGCATTCAACCACGCCGGTCAGGTCTGCATCTCCGCGCAGCGCATCATCGTTCATCGTCAAATCGCCGAGCGCTTCACCAACTTATTAGTCGAACGCGCACAGAGCCTTCGCATCGGCGACCCTCTTGATGAATCGACGGAGTTGTCGGTGATGATCGACGAGGCCGCCGCCGTCCGCGCCGAGAGTTGGGTCAATGAAGCGATCAACGGCGGCGCGCGTCTGCTGTGCGGCGGTGCGCGACGCGGCGCGCTCTTCGAAGCGACGGTGCTGTCCAATGTCCACAGCGAGATGCGCGTCTGCACCGAAGAGGTCTTCGCGCCGGTCGCGACCATTCAGCAGTTCGACGATTTCGGTGACGCGCTTGCCGAAGCTAACAACTCACGCTACGGACTTCAGGCGGGCGTCTTCACGCACGACCTGGGGCGCGCGATGCTCGCCTTTCAAACGCTTGAATTTGGTGGCGTGATGATTAATGATGCGCCCGCGTTTCGCGTCGACAACATGCCATACGGCGGCGTCAAGCAATCAGGCGCAGGCCGCGAAGGAGTGCGCTACACGATGGAAGAGATGACCGAGCCTCGCCTGCTGGTAATCGACCCGATCAGATGATGGACCACGCTGCCAAAATTCTCTTTTCACGGAGCGACCGCGATGAACCTGCCGACAACCATTACTAAACTAACGCTCACCCTCTCGCTGACTTCGGTTTTCCTTCTCAATCCGCCCGCCGCGATTCGCCAAACAGCCGGTGGCGCACAGGCCACCGCCACGCAGACAGGCGCGGCGACGACGCTTACGCTCGACGGCTTGCGGGCGCGGGTCACCATCCGTCGCGACGAGCGCGGCGTTCCGCATATCGAGGCCGCTAACGAAGAAGATTTGTACATCGCTCAGGGATTCGTTATGGCGAGTGATCGACTGTGGCAGATGGACTTGTTGCGGCGAAGCGCGCGCGGCGAACTGTCAGAGATTTTTGGAAAGGCCGCGCTCGAAGAGGATAAGCGTCGCCGCACACTCGGCTTTGCGCGTGTCGCCGAAGCATCCGCCGCGCTGAAGACCTCGCCGCGGACTCGCGCCGTGCTCGAAGCTTATGCGCGCGGCGTCAACGCCTTTATCAACTCGCGCACGCCGGAGACACTGCCTGTCGAGTTCCGTGTGCTGCGCTACAGTCCGCGTCCATGGACCATCGCGGATTCACTTGTCGTCGGAAAGAATTTCGCCGAGGCGCTTTCGACCACGTGGCGGCTCGATCTGATGAACGCGATGTTTGCCCACCTCCCCGCCGATAAAAAGAGCGCGCTCTTCCCTCGCACATCTCCGCACGACGTGCTTGTGGTGGGCACGGATCAAGTGAACAAGAAGAGCGCACGCCGCGCCGGCGACCGGCTTGATGAATTGACACCTTCAATTATCAAGCTCGACCGAACCCCGGAGATGGTGCGCGCGCTCGCGGACATCGAAGCGACTTCGGCACGCACGCGAGCGCGCATCGGGCTGTATATGGAGCACGCCGCCGCGAGCAACAACTGGGTCGTCAACGGCACACGCACCACGACGGGTAAGCCTTTACTCGCCGACGATCCGCATCTCCAGCCGACCGCGCCATCAATCTGGTATCTCGCGCACCTGTCCGCGCCGGGCGTGAATGTCGCCGGCGTGACATCACCGGGCGCGCCCGGCATTATCATCGGCCATAACGAACGAATCGCGTGGGGCGTCACCAACCTCGGCCCCGACGTGCAGGACATCTATCGCGAGAAGTTCGATCCCGCGAACCCGCGCCGCTACCAGACGCCCGCCGGGTGGCGCGACGCCGAGATGCGCGTGGAAGAGATTAAGGTGCGTCAGAGTTTGACCTCGACCGCGGTTGACACAGTGGCGCACGAGGTGACGGTGACGCGGCACGGCCCGGTCGTGTTCGAAAAGGACGGCGCACGGTATGCGCTGCGCTGGACGGCACTTGATCCGCAGGGTGTCGAGTTTGAAGGTTTCGAGCGGCTGAATCGGGCGCGCAACTGGAACGAGTTTCGCGACGCACTCAAAAGCTATCGTGGCCCGACTCAGAATTTCGTCTATGCCGATGTTGATGGAAATATCGGCTATTACGGAGCCGGTCAGATTCCTATCAGAAAGAGCGGCGACGGCAGCGTTCCCTACGACGGCTCGACTGACGCGGGCGAGTGGACGGCGATGATTCCGTTCGATCAATTGCCGCACGTCTACAACCCACCGTCGGGCATGATCGTCACCGCCAACAGTCGCGTCGTCGGCCAGAGCTACCCGCATCACCTGACG
>JALZJL010000342.1 GCA_030859785.1 Acidobacteriota bacterium | reverse complement strand
CGCGCGACGGCTACCTCTGGCTTGGTACCGAAGTTGGCCTTGCGCGATTCGATGGCGTGCGGTTCGTCATCTTCGACAAAAAGAACACGCCCGAAATCAAACACAACCACGTCACGTCGCTGTTGGCCTGCCGCGATGGCGGCCTCTGGGTCGGCCCGCGCGGCGGCCTCGCCCGCTACCGGGATCAAAAATTCGTCGACTATGCGGCACAGCGATGGGATTAGGCCACTCCTACAATCCGATGTACCGCGCTGAACAAGACGTAAGTCAACTGGCGAAGCTGATGGACTTTGCCAAAGTGACGATGTACCACAACGTCGCCGGCGAACGCCTCGTTAAATACATCGACAACCTCGGCGCGTCGATGCTCGCCGATCTGCCAAAGCAGCAGTTGCTGGAGTTCACCTACCGCACCTCCGGCTTCAACGAGTCGAGCACCTACGAGCAGCTACACGCGACCTGCTTATCGGCGGATTACGTTTATCGTGAAGCGAAGCGGTCAGTTGAAAATGCGACGGGCACCTCCTTGCGCATCTATGCCGGGATTGACGCGGGGCTGCCCACTGACCCGAAGAGCCTCAAGACTCCAGCGGAAAGCACGAAAGAAGGGGTACTCGCGGCGCTCCGCGGCGGCGCACACGGTATCATCTTATCGCGCAAGTATTCAGAGATGAACCTTGCCAACCTGAGCGCCGCCGGCGCGGCTGTCAAAGAGTCTGTAGACTAAGGCAGCAGTATCAGTGATTTCGTAGTTTCATTCATATGGTAGCTGCGTGCGATACACCGCAGTCAAAGGGTAAAAATAATGACGCGACATGAAAGCAAAACGGCGATCGAGAACTCAGTTGAGCGTCGTTCGTTTCTCAAACAAACGATCAGCGGGACACTCAGCGCAACCGTCCTACTTAACACAATCGAGACCATGGCGCGGACTGAAGCCGCATCTTCGAGCGCGTCCGCGTCGCCGGCAATCAATTTGCAAACAACGTCAAAGTCGCCGGTGCTGATTAAGTCTATTGAGTTATTGCGCTACGACAAATACGACCTCGTCCGTACCACTTCAACTGATGGTGCGACAGGTATCTCGATCACGAATGGACGCCCGTATTTGCATCCGCTATTCAAAGAGATCATTGTTCCGTTCTTCATCGGCAAAGACGCGCGCGATTTGGAACAACTTGTGGACGGAGTTTATCGCCACGCTTCCAACTACAAGCTGGCGGGACTCGCCTTCTGGAACTGCGTCGGCTGGCTTGATGTTAGCTTGATGGACATGATGGGTCGCATCGCCGGTAAGTCTATCGCCGAAATGCTCGGCGGAATGCTGCGGCGCAACGTTCCCGTTTACATGTCGAGCTTGACGCGCGAGACGACTCCGGAAGAGGAAGTCAAACAACTCTCGCAACGTCTGGCGGAGACGGGTGCGCGCGGAGTGAAAATCAAGGTCGGCGGTCGCATCGGCAGACCCGAACCTATCGCCGGTAGAACCGAGAAGTTGATTCCCCTGGCGCGCAAAGTTCTTGGCGATGACATCACGATCTACGCCGATGCCAATGGTTCGTACGACGCGCGTCGAGGAATCGAGGTCGGCAAGCTGCTCGAAGAGCACAACGTCGCGATCTACGAAGAGCCATGTCCGTTCGAGGAGTACGAAGATACGAAGCGCGTTGCGGATGCGTTAACGCGGATCAAGGTCGCGGGTGGCGAACAGGATTCGAGTCTCCCGCGCTGGCGATGGATCATTCGGGAACGCATGTTGGACGTGGTGCAACCTGACATCTACTACAACGGCGGGCTTCTGCGCACAGCGGCGGTCGCGCGAATGGCTGCCGAGCGTGGCATCGGCATCGCGCCGCATAACCCGAAGATCGGTGCGGAAGAAGCACACCTGCTGCAATTCGTGGCGAGTGTACCGAACCTCGAAGGTCTTCAGGAGTATAACGGACGCGCGAAAGCTCCCGAGTCATGGTACTCGCCGCAACTGATCGTCAAGAATGGCGCGCTCGAAGTCCCAACCGGACCAGGGCTTGGCATCACGATTGACCCGGAAGTGCTGCGCAAAGCCAAGCAGCTATAACAAGAAGCTGAGAATACGAATAAAAAAGTTTGCACGACGAGGATCCAGCAAAGCTGATTGGATGGCACATCTGGCCCACCAACTCGTTCGCGCCGTTCTACCGTGCCGAGCAGAACTACGCCGAGTTCAGCAAAAACTCGGACTATCTCAAAGTCGTGTTCTGCAACAACGGCGGCGACCCACGGATGCGGCAGTACATCAACAACATCAACTCGACTTTGTTTGCCGATCTCACACCGGAGCAAATCTTATAGTTTACTTACCGCGTGCAGCAATACGCGAATGAGAATCTGCTCGACCGTATCGCGCAAGAGGATTGACGGCTGATTACGTGCTCAGGAAGACACGCCGCGCCGTCGCTGGCGTGCACGACTGGTTTAGATGATTCCACTTCAAGCAGAATTAGGAGCTTCGATGAAGCAAGCTTTGATACGTTCAACCTATCTCGCCTTTGCGGTTTTCTGCGCTGGGCTTGTCTATCAAACGCTGCTGCGTGAGCAAACCATCGCACAGACACGGCAAAGCTATCGTCCGGTACAAGCATGGCCGCAACTACCGCAAGGTTGGACGCTCGGCGCTGTTTCAGGAGTCGCAATAAGCAAGGATGGAAACATTCTTGTTTTTAATCGTGGCGAACATCCGCTGATTAAGGTCAAGCCTGACGGAAAGTTTGTGCGCTCATTCGGCGAAGGCGCCGTGACGTCTGCACATGGCCTGCGCGTTGACGCTGGGAATAACATTTGGACCACCGACGTCGGCAACCACACGGTCACTAAATACGCTCCTGATGGAAGAGTGTTGATGGTGCTTGGTGAAAAGGACAAACCAGGCGATGACGCGACGCATTTTAACAAGCCTGCTGACGTAGCATTTGCTAGGGATGGTTCCTTTTTTGTGGCTGATGGCTATGGCAACTCCCGCGTTGCGAAGTTCGACCGTGACGGCAAGTTCATCAAGGCATGGGGCAGGAAGGGCACTGGTCCAGGAGAGTTTAACTTGGTCCACGCGCTTGCCCTAGATTCGAAAGGGTTGCTCTACGTTGCGGATCGAGAAAACAACCGCGTGCAAATCTTCGATCA
>JALZJL010000332.1 GCA_030859785.1 Acidobacteriota bacterium | reverse complement strand
GTACTGACTGCACGAGGAAATGAACGTGGTCATCGTCCGTACCGATTTCCAGAAATGTAATCTCATGGCGCTTTTGGATTTCGGCGCAAACTTCTTTCAACTTGGCATCCACGGTTGCCGAGAACACGGTTCGCCGGGATGTCGACGGGCACACGATGTGGTACATCAAAAGCAAAACATTGTGGTGTTTGTGAATGAACTCGCTCATTCACCGATTGTAAAGCCGCAGCAAGCTGACGGGGTATTGAACCCATAGTGAATAAAAGGCAATCAATCCGTGTAATTCGTGTCATCTGTTGTTTCCAGTTATCCATTTTGCGTAAGTTCTAATCAATCGATCCCGCATCCGTGTTGACAACTCTTGCGCGCGTCGAAGAGACATTGTAGTCTTTCGCCTCTGCTGGTATAGCGCGCGAGGCCAGGAATTCGCGTCTGCAACCGTCTGCTTCATCATGCAATCTGACAACACGTTGACCGAGGAGTAGAGATTATGAACAACCTCATGCGCGGGCTGATACTGGCGGCGCTGTTCGGACTGCTCGCTGCGACCCCGATGCGGGGACAAACATCTTCTGCGCCGAAGGGCACGCCGGGGTCAATCACCGGGCGTGTGACAGGCGGCGGCGATAAAGCGTTGCCGGGTGTGCCGGTGGTGCTGTTTTCGTCGGAGCCTGCTACGCGGTTCAAGGTGCTCGCCAGAGCCAAGACCGACGCGGAGGGACGCTTCACGCTGACCAACATCGCTGCTGGACGGTACAGCGTGATGCCGGTCGCACCGGACAAGGTGGTGACGAATTCCAATGAGTGGTCGCCCGGCAAACCGGTCACACTCGCCGCCGGCGAACACGCCGAAGGATTCGACTTTCAGATTACGAAAGGCGGCGTCATCACCGGACGCATCACCGACCCCGACGGCATCCCAGTGATTGGCGAAAGTGTCCACCTCGAACCCCTTGACAACAACAACAACCAGCCGCGAAATCTCGTCTATAACTCCCGCCCCGGCATGGAGACGGATGACCGCGGCATCTATCGGATTTATGGCCTTGCCGGCGGTCGTTACCGCGTCGGAGCGGGCGATGACCCGACCGGCGAACGCTTCCGGATGGGCGGACGGCGCGGCTTTCATATGCGCGTCTACTACCCGAATGTGAGCGACAAGGCTGAGGCGAAAATCATCGACGTTGCGGAGGGCAGCGAGGCGACCGAAATTGACATCACACTCGGCCCGCTCGCGCAAACTTATAAAGTGTCGGGCCGCGTCGTCAGTGCTGAAAGCGGCCAGCCCGTCGCGGGGGTGATACTCAGTTACGGCAAGATAGCGAAGGACGGACAGCGCCTCGGCAGTTATGGCTCTGGGATAGGAATGGGTGCTAACGCGCGCGGCGAGTTCACAATTGACAACGTGCTGCCAGGCCGTTACGGAACGTTCGTCTCGACCCGAGACGGCAACGACGGTCTCTACAGTGACACCGCTATCTTTGAGGTGGCTGACAGGGATGTGACCGGGATCGAAGTCAAGGTCCACACAGGCATGACGATCAGCGGCAGCGTCGTCGTCGAAGGCACGAGTGACCGCAACCTGGTCGCCCGCTTGATGCCTCAAATCTTGATCTTCGCTCACACTGAAGAATCAGGTCAGGCCGTTGCGCCGAATTCATCGGCAACCAAAGTTTCAGTTGACGGCAGTTTCCGGCTGACCGGTGTGCGACCGGGGAAGGTGCAAGTAGGGATGGGCAGTTGGCCGCCGGTGAAAGGCTTGACACAGGTACGCGTTGAGCATAACGGCGTCGAGCAAAAAGACGGGATTGATGTCACGGCGGGCGAACAGGTGGCGGGTGTCCGCGTCGTCGTCGCTTACGGCACGGGCATCGTGCGCGGACAGATTAACATCGTCGGCGGCGTTCTGCCGGAGGGCGGGCGGATGATCGTTCACGTCCGGCGTCAGGATAGCGACAGTTCGCGATCTGGGCAGTCCGCAGAGGTAGACGCGCGTGGCCGCTTTCTGATTGAAGGCATGCCAGCCGGCGAGTACGAACTCATGCTTAGGTCGTGGTCGCGCGGGCCGCGCGAACGATCATTGCCCCAAGTCAAACAGAGCGTCACGGTGAGCGACGGCACAGAGTCGAACGTGACG
>JALZJL010000259.1 GCA_030859785.1 Acidobacteriota bacterium | reverse complement strand
TGTAGCGCCCGGTCATCAGCGCCACGCGCGACGGCGTGCAGAGCGGATGCGCGTAGGCATTCTCAAACCGCATCCCGGCGGCGGCCATCTGATCAATCGCCGGCGTGCGATATGATTCGCCGCCGTTCCAGGCAATCGTTTCATAGCCCAGATCATCGGCCAGAATTAGGACGATATTGGGGCGTTGTGCTTGCGCCGCCGCGTTGGCCGCTGAAAGCGTGACGAGCAACGCGGCGCACAGGATCGTGAGTGATGTTGTTCTTCTCATCAAGTATGTCCTTCAGGTACTGTCAACTTCCATGAGAAGGCCGGTGCAGTCAAGACAAATTAGCTAAGTAAGTCTGAAAATATTCTTTGACAGAACTCATCAAAATCCTCAATAAAAATGGGCGTTTTACCCATTCGCTGTCAAAGGACTTTTTCGGTTCTACTTAAATGAGGTCGTCAGTAAATTCACTACTGCGAGTATCACCCTCTGCTCTGCGTGGCACACCTCAGTCTCCTTCACTGCAAAAAATTACTATTGCATCAAGTTTGCTCTGATGCCCTCTATTCTCAGCTCGCCTGTATCGCACAGCTTCTGTCACGCCGAATCTGCCGCCCCTCTCGCCCTGCTTCCATCCGCACTCTTGGTGAGCCACAAAGGCTCGGTGCACGCTGGGGTTCTTCGATAGGTGGGTACTGCCTTCTTAACCTCGGTCTCGTGTGTCTGTCGCATGACCTGCTGCTCCACGTACCTGTTGACAGTTCGCCACTCACCCGAACGCGGCGTTTCATCCAAACTCTGCTCTCCATTGTTGGCTCGCGACGGCTTATCTGATTATGCTGCTTCAACGGCTTATTTCGGATGTGCCCGTCGCGTATCCGACTCAAAGTTCATGGTAGTAGTTGTCGCCCGAGCGAGTGATGTCGGTCGGTCAGCCTTCGTCGTAGCTGTCTCGGACGCTGCCGAGGCGCGTGCCGCCGTGTACCACTTCGCCGTCCCCGTCCAAGACCTCGACGTTAAAGCCGGGATAGACCGACTTGAATCTCGTCTCCCGCCAATCGGCGACGGTGATCTCATTCTTCGCGGCCCGCTCGTACTTGTTGTAGTTCGGCAAGCCCTGCATATCGCCGCGCACGTCGCGCCCGTCCGGGTGAAGGATGTGCACGTCGAAACCCTCCACATCCCAAATCTTCTTCTCGACGCTTTTCACTTTCGCCATTACTGTTATGCCTTCGTTTAAAGAATCTCTGACAACAGTTGTTGGTAACGCCGCAATTACGGTTGAGTTGTGAAGGTTAATTTGAGGCACGGAAGTTCGTCAAGTTCTACTCCCAGGCGGCGATCTAGAAGAGACTCAAGACAATTTCGCCTGAGCTTGGGAATCCTGACCACTCAATCTTTTGACCTGCCCCTTGGGTATCATGTTGACAGCTCTGGAGTCGCATCATTTCGGGCGGGGCTTGGATGGTAGAGCCTTGCAACCCCGAAACGACTACCGCTAAACTCAAATCCTGTTCGGTTTTGAGTTACGGGCTGCTCGTCTCCTCTCTTGCCGGGGTTAGGCTCTACTTTACGCGTAGCCAAATCCATAAAGCTTTTACGCATTGGGTCATCACGCCTGCTTTTGCTTCCCACGTTCCGATGACCGTTAGTTCCGCAGCCTTAACTGAGGATTCACTTTCGTTCACCCGTCCGTCCTTTCCCTCGCCCGATTAGCGTCGTGGTTGACGCGCTTCTTAGGCTTTAATCCACGCTTTAGACCTTGCCGTTACCGACAACGCCTAGTGGAATCAGGAACAGGTTCATCGGACACTAACCTGGGAGACCTTGTCTCTACTCACATTGTGCGACTTCGTGTCGCACCCTGAGCGCTAACATGTCCCGCCCCGTCCCGCCCGCTTCACATGCTTCGACCAGTTCCACGAGCGCACCGCGCAACTCTGCGGCGGTCATCGTCAGCTTGCTGCGTTCTGCCTCCAACGCCCTCACTCGTTCCGCTTGGTCTTCGATCGTGACCAGGCGGTGGCGCGACCGGCGCTCCCCTGGTTGACCTGTTTCGTTCACGCTGCCTTCGTCTCCCTTGAAGTGACGCGCATCCGCAGCCCGATCCGCGACTCCATCGCCCGCCATTTCACTTTCTGCAGCTGTTTCACTATCTCGCTTCTCCCGACCATCACCATCCCCACCGCCAGGTCGTTCGCCACCACGATCGTGCTTAAACTGTGTAACACCCGCATCGTGGTCAGCCTCAGATGATGCGCGTCGTCGATCAATAGCAGCACCCGCTTGCCAGACGCATACTGGCGACCACAGTACGCCTCAAACTCTTGAAACAGGTGGTACCGTGAGCGCTGTGGTGCGAGTCCGACCGCGGCGGCGATCCGGCGCACGAACGCCGTGTCTGTTCCCCGCTCCGGCACTGTGACGAGTGCCGGCGTGTAGTCGCGGCGCTGCTGGTAG
>JALZJL010000276.1 GCA_030859785.1 Acidobacteriota bacterium | reverse complement strand
TGTCATCATACGAAACGCTTCTCGTCGAGCGGCGCGGTCGCGTCGCGCTGATTACGATCAACCGTCCCGAAAAAAGAAATGCGCTCAACATTCAGACGCGGCAGGAAGGCGCGGCGGCGCTCGAAGAATTGCGCGCTGACGAACAGGTGCGCGTCGTGGTGTTCACCGGGGCTGGGGACAAAGCATTCATCGCGGGGGCCGACATCGCCGAGTTCGCGGGCTGCACCGCCCTCACGCAACGTGACGTGATGACCGGGCGCTCGCTGTTCACCGCGATTGACACCTTTCCGAAGCCGGTCATCGCGATGGTCAACGGCTACTGCCTCGGCGGCGGATGCGAACTGGCGCTCGCCTGTGACCTGCGCATCGCCAGCGAAACCGCCTCGTTCGGCCAGCCGGAAATCAATCTCGGCATCATCCCCGGCGGCGGCGGCACCCAACGACTGACGCACCTCGTTGGCGAAGGCAAGGCGATGGAGATGATTCTGACCGGCGACATCATCGATGCGAAAACCGCCTTCAAGCTCGGCCTCGTCAATCTGATTGTGCCTGCCGCCGAACTCGAAGCCAAAACGATGGAGATGGCGAACCGCATCGCCGAGAAAAGCCCCGTCGCGCTCCGCCTTGCGAAAGAAGCCGTCAAGACCGCCTCGCGCGCAACGCTCGACGAGGGACTGCGCCGCGAGATAGATCTCTTCGCGCTCTGCTTCTCCAGCGAAGACAAGGACGAGGGCGTGAGCGCCTTCCTCGAAAAGCGCAAGCCCGAATTCAAAGGCCGGTAGCGAACGACCACGTCGTGCGCGGAGACTTTGTAATGGTGACGACTTCATCTGAGAGATGTGAGCAACCTGTTAGCAGCCGTGCTGCCAGCTTGAGTGTCTGCCGTGACCGCCCAGCCGCCGTGCATCTTCTCCGTCGCCAGATGCGTTGGCTGCTTACTCTAGTCAGGCGTCCCGCCCCTTCGCTTGAGCAGTTAGTAATTACTACGCATCGTTATTGTCTACATAATTAGGTGACTGCCGGTCTGCTCGAAGCCCTCCATCTGCCTGACATCAATCGTGTAAAACACATTCGGGGCACGCCGAGATTGCTGAATGAACGCATGTGCTGACTCCTGATCCAGAGGTTTGGAGAACAAGTATCCTTGTCCGTATTCACACTTCAACGTTTTAAGTTGCACACACTGCTCCTCTGTTTCGACTCCTTCGGCCACAACCTCCATTCCCAAGTTATGTGCCAATGTCAAAATCGTGCGCACGATCTCCAGATTCTCATCATTAAGGTTCATCCTGCTGACAAAGGAGCGGTCAACTTTCAGGATGTTGACGGGGAAACGGTGCAGGTAGCTCAAAGATGAATAGCCCGTGCCGAAGTCGTCGATGCTCAGTTGCAGTCCGAGGTCGCGCAGGCGTTTGAGCAACATCGTAGCTTGTTCGGCGTTCTCCATCACCACGCTTTCCGTGATCTCCAGCTTCAAGTTGCGCGGATCAAATCCGGTGTTGCGGAGAACCTCTTCAACTTGTTCGATCAAGTCAGGCTGCGCCAGTTGTTTTCCTGACAGGTTGACGCTGAGAGTTAAGTCCTGGTGGGCAGGCGATTGTTGCTGCCACTCGTGCATCTGGCGGCAGGATTCCTCCAGCACCCATCTCCCGATGGGGATGATCAGGCCAGTGTCTTCGGCGACCGGGATAAACTCAGCCGGGGAGATTAATCCAAGCTCGGAATGTTGCCAGCGCACTAAGGCCTCGAACCCGGCGAGTCCGCCCGTCTTCAGCGAGATGATCGGTTGGTAAAAGACTCGCAATTCTTCGCGCTTGACGGCGTGCCTCAGATCGCTCTCTGTGCGCATCAGGGAGATGGCGCGGGCATGCATCTCTTTATTGAACACCTCGTGACGCGCCTTGCCGCCTTCCTTAGCCCGATACATCGCCGTATCGGCGTCGCGCAGCACGTCTTCGGGACAATCATAGCCCGTGGAGCTGAGGGCGATGCCGATGCTCGCCGTGGTGAACGCCTCGTGGTGGTCGATCTTAAGCGGCACCGCCAGTTCTTGCTGAATCTTGTCAACGATGTGATAGACATCTCTCACGTCATTAATGCCGCTGAGGAGCACGGCGAATTCGTCGCCGCCGAAACGTGCGACCAAATCGGATTGCCTCATGCAGGACCGGAGTCGGCCGGCGATGGCGATCAGTAGTTGATCGCCAGATGAGTGGCCGAGGCTGTCATTGATGTTTTTGAAGCGGTCGAGGTCAAGGAAGAGCACCGCAAAGCAATGATCTTGATGCCTTCCGGGATGCGTGAGGGAGAGCTGCAACAGTTCGATAAAATGGGCGCGATTGGGCAGCCCGGTCAGGGCGTCGTGGTAAGCGGCATATCGAAAGCGTTCTTTGCTCACTTCTAATTCCTTACTCGTGCGCTGCTGCTCGGCGATGTGCTGATTCAACTCCCCGACATGGATTTCGGCTTGCTCGGCGCGCTCGCGCTCGACCTCGGCGCGCCGGTGCTCGGCCTCAGCCCGCTCGCGCTCGGCTTCCGCGCGGTCGTGTTCCGACTGCTCCGCCTGAGCCGAAGAGGCTTTGATGTCATCGATGTATCTCTTATGCGTGAAATACACAATGGCGATGACCGGTACGGTCATCAGCGTGGAGTAAAAGCCGACCGCGCCGATCAGCCGCACGAACACTCCGGCGACCGCTGCGCCCACGACGTAGGTTGCCGAGGCGGGGAAGTAATGTGTAGTCCACGTGTGCCATACGGGGGCGTTGTGTTCCCAGGCGGTATACACAGCGGCCAATCCGGAGTTAGCGATGTATTGAACGAGTGCCATCGTGCATAGCGCGATGATAAAGACGGAAGAATTGCTGCGGATCAGGTCGAAGTTCGAGCCGAAGAACGCCGTCAACACCTGTGAGGTGAGGAAGGTCGAGGAGGCCATCAGCGCGATGTTGAACAGAATCCCGTCAAGCCGGATGAAGACGCCTTTCTGACGGAATTTCAGCGAAGCGTAGCACGCTTCCGCCGCCGCGACCAAGACGGCCACCTGGCCGCCGTAGACCAAAAGCACAGAAAAGATGAGCGGGTCGGAGACGGAGATGTGAACCTTGGCGCGCGGTATCTGAATCGTGAGGCGCGAGCCGAAGGCGATGGTGATAAAGGCCAGGATCAGGAACGGTCCATCAAGCGCAACGAGCGGCAGTGAGTACACCGAAGAGGAGCAAATCACCGCCGCGACGGCCACCATCAGGTAGGTCAATGGTTTGATGTAACTCTCTTTACCCATAGCTATATAACTTGATGCTTGGTGATTCTCCCCAGGTCTTCGCACTGGCGTGCTACGGGAGAAAGATGGTGTCGTAGTGGCCGCGAAGCTGGAAGTTGGCTTTCCGGTAGAGGCGTTGCGCCTGCAGATTCTCCTCGTTGACGAGCAGACAGACGGACTTGGTGCGCCTGAGAAGGGTTTTTCCGATCTGCGAGATGCAGCGGAAGCCGTGCCCTTTTCCGCGCTCCTCGTGGTTCACATAGATGCCTTCGAGATAACAAACGTCAAGCGTTTCCGAGATGATGTCGGCTTTGAAGATGAGCCGCTGGTTTTCAATCCACACCCACACGCGCCCCTGCTCAATGCGGCGCGCGCAACGCCGGCGGAAGCCTTCCGGGTCCACCTCCAGCGGGTTGATGCCGCTTTCTTCATAGGCCATTTCGGCATGCACTGCCAGCACCAGATCGAGGTCGTCCGAGGTGGCGGTGCGTAGTTGCGGTAAATGAGCGCCGGGTGCGGCGGCCACCCGCAACTCGAAAAACAATTCGCTACAGAAGACGGGTGGAGGCTGATCGTCCCCGGCAAAATACTGCCAGAACTTTTGAACTTTCTCCTGCTCGCCGATGATCACGCTGACCTTCGGCGCCTCCCGTGCGCAGCGCGCGAAGGCGGCGAGTGCCGCGTCCGTCCGCGCCTCGAACGTTGTAATCTCGCCGACCAGTGCCACGCCTTCGAGTGTCCCCAACCCGCTACGCCAGCCGTAGAACGAGCCGCGATTAAGGGGACTTTCCAGCCCGTTGTCGCGGACAAAGCCGGCCAGCATGACGGTGTGCGTGGGGCGTTCGGCGAGAAAGTCTAAGACCTCGCTCTCATCACCATCGGTCAATAGCTGGATGGTAAAAGTGTTTGTGTCAATCGTAGGTAATTGCGCCACGAACGTTTTGGTCCCGGCATGTGCTGACATCGAAAGGTGATTCATATCAGAGCAAACCCGATCTGCTTGGTGGAAGTTGATGGCTCAATGACGACACGGGCAGTGACCCGCCCGTGTCGCCCGGCTGTCGGAGGGTTCTCCCCGATCACTTCATATATGGCGTGCTATCGCCGTTAATCAGTACCGACAGAGCATCCACGAAGGTGTTACTGATGAGCACGCCGTTGCTTATGAGCACACCGTCGCTGATGAGGATGCCATCGCCTAAGGGGCTGCCGTCCGATATCAGAATCCCGTCGCTAATGAGGATACCCGTGCCGCAGAAGACCGTTCCGCTGCCGAGCGGCAGACCGTCGCTGGTCACAATGTTGTTACTGATTAAGACCCCGTTACTGATCAGCACGCCATTGCTGATTAAGACTCCATTACTGATCAGCACGCCGTTGCTAATGAGCACGCCCAGGTCATAAATCTTTTGATACTTGGTGATGAAGTCGTTCCCGGTGGCGAAGGTGCGGTCGATGACGATGCCCTGCGCCCACGTGAAGGTGTGGTTGGCGATTGTGGTTTGCGGCGCGGGCGGCTGGTTCTCCGTCAGAAGGGGAGCGCCGAGCGCGGTCGCCGAAGTCAGAGTGGTACGAACCAGCTTGGCCATCCGAACCGCACCTTCGACGTTGAGCTGGCCCGCGCCCTGCTCGAGAGTGTTGTACCCTTCGAGCGGCTGCGCTGTATACATCAACAGCGCCTTGACCAGATTGGGAGTCAGCTTCGGGTTAGCCTGCAGCATCAGGGCGGTTGCGCCCGCTACAATCGGCGTCGACATCGAAGTACCGCTCATGTACATCTGCCCGCTTTTGTCGCTGCCGTCCCAGTAGGCCTGTAACTGTGGGTAGGTGGCGGTGAGCGTGTTGTGTTTTGAGCGGGCTGCGATCAGCTTATTGCCTGGTGCGATTAAATCGGGCTTGACCAGGTTGTCATAGTGTTTGACGCCTGAAGCGTCCTTCCAGTAGCTACGCGTCGGCCCGCGCGAGCTGAAGGTGGCGACGGCGTCGTCCGAGCGCACGTCAGTGCCGAAGGTGTTCGATGCGCCGACGGTAATGGCTGACGGCTCGTTGCCGGGCGAGTGAATGCGACCGTAGAGTTTCTGCCCGTTGATGTCCTTACCGTCGTTGCCGGCGGCCACCACGACGACCACCCCGGCGTCAACCAGTCGCCGCACGGCGCGGCACAGCGGGTCGTTCTTGTAGGAATCGATGGCCGGAGCGCCGAGACTGAGGTTAACAACGCGTATGTTCGGCGTGACCTTCTTACGGTTGGCGAGCACCCAATCGAGAGCCTTTAACAGTCCGGAGGTCGTGCCCTTGCCCTGTTCGTCCAACACCCGCAGGTTGTAAACCATTGCGCTTGGGGCGACGCCCGTGAACTTACCCATGACAGTCGTCGGGTACTTATCCGCGCTTCCGTTGCCCGCAGCCAGCGACGCGACGTGAGTGCCGTGGCCGTAGAGGTCGTCCGAAGTTTCTCTGAGTTCTGCGTTCCCGTAATCCACATCAACGACACGCTTGTTACTGTCCTTACCCAGAAAAGACCAGTGGGCATTGAACACGCTGGAGTCGAGCACGGCGATGCCGACCCCCGTTCCGTCGTAGACAGAACGGGTGCTCAACTTGCGGGCCTCCGCGGCGCCGGTGGTAGTTTCGATATGACCGAACGAGACGATTTCCCGGTCCAGAGAAATGTAGCGTGTCGCCTCATTCGCACTTAACTCTTCGAGCGCTTTAACCGGCAACTCGATTTCCATTGAGCGGAACTGGCTCAGCCGTTCATTGACCAGAGCGCCGTGCCGTTTGAGCACCTCATTGAGTTGCGCGTTATCCGTGTCACTGACCTGAAGGATAACTTTGACTCGATCATCGCCCGTGCTCGTGCTGTTCTGCATCAATTCGCGCACGTCCAGCGACACTCGCTCGCCCGCAAACTCGTATCTTTCATCTTCGGAAGCTTCCTCCTCGGCTAGTTCGTCAGAACCTCCCTCGACCTTCAACGGACTGAAGTAGCGCCCCATTTCCGCGTCATCAGTGACAACGGCCTCGTAGTTCATAGCATTGGTCGCGCCGATAAACATTAAGCTTCCTTGCACCAGCACGTCGCGCAAAACCTCGGCTACCCCTGCCCCTTGTACGGTACTTGCGCCGAGGAGTGAGGTCATCTCATCAATGTAAAGTATGTGTTGGCCTTTGGTGCGCTCGACTTCTGCAAACACTTCTTGGAGACAGGAGACGACTTCCGAGCCATCCGCCGCCCCGGCCATTAGCGTGTCCAGGTCGAGTTTCCAGAGCTGTTTACCACGCAGTCCCGACGGGACTTCGCCCATCACCAGTTTAATCGCGACGCCTTCGATGACCACGTTCCTGGCTCCCGTCTCGTCGAGGAGAATGGGCGTATTCTTAACGGCCTGAGAAAGTACGCGGAGGGTGCGTTGAATCGCGGTCTCATAATCAGCGACGGGCATGAAATTACCCTGGCGCGCAAGCTCAGTCAGATTAGTCGCGAATTTCGGGAGCGCTTTGAGCGGCGCCTGCTTCTTAACGCTGGAGGGTGAACGGTGAGCCTTAATACGTGGCGCCCCCTTATCTGACCAAGCGCTGGCCGGGCCACTAAAGATGACGCTGGCGAAAAGGGAGACCAACAATGAAAAAGTCGTCAGCCGCGTGAGGGTAGAAGATGTGTAGCGAGACTTCATAGTGTTGTTACCTATAGTTAAAAGTTGACCCGCATGAAATACATAAGGTCAATTGTGCACGACTGCTTAGTTACGTGTTCCGCACCTCTTCGGAAACTCCCACTACCATCTCCACAAGGATGTAGGTTGGTGAGCACGTACCGCCTCCGAACTCTCGCGCAGAGTGAGCATTGACCGGTGACGCGACGGATGAAAGAGCATGCTCGCCATATGTACCGAGCGGATATCACATAGCTAATCGTGTGCCAATGAAGATGAAAGGTTAAGAGGTCAGCTTTTGGTGAGAATTCTTAGGAAATACCGCGCCTGCCGTAGTTTTTGTACCGATGCCTTTAAATGATGTGACTGACGTGATCCGGTCATTTTGGCGATCAGTCAGGCTTTGTGACTGATGCTGCCAAGTCAGCATGAATGATATGACCAGATACCCGACGCGGCCGGGCGAGTCCGTCCATCTGCCGCCGGTGCGCTTTTCGGTCGCGCGCCGCAGTACGGATACACGCACACTCACGCCAAGCGTGATGGGCGATGGCGCATAGTGACCGTACAACTGACGAAGGCGGGCGCGGGACGATGATTATAATAAATCAAGGGGATGTCATTCAGGCGCAACGCGATAGGCTTTGGCGATTCGCCACGCTATTTTCTAGTTGCAT
>JALZJL010000248.1 GCA_030859785.1 Acidobacteriota bacterium | reverse complement strand
ACGGAATCTGCTGTCCCCGCGCAAGCTGTAAGAAACTCCGCCCGTCCATGTGGTCAGGAGCCTTGAGTCCGGCGGCTTCCAGAATCGTCGGCGCGATGTCGATGTTCGCGACGACCTCTCTGACCTTAGTACCTGCTTTGAGTAGTGCAGGACAGTGCATCACACACGAACGCCCGGCCAGTTTAATCCGACAATTGATTACCTGGAACGCGTCCGCCGCGCCGCGTTTGATGCGGCTTCGTTATCTCTGCCCAAGTGAAATCCGCTGCATTGCGCGCGTCATAGAAATTTGAAGCAGCGCCAACCATAGAGAATACATTCAAGTATCAGCCGTCCACGAGCGAGGTGCTTCACGGTGAAATCAGAAATTAAGTCGCAAACCGAATTGAATATTACGCGCTGGCGCTGATCCCGTTAGCGTCCCAAACGCGGCTTGGCTGCGATTGACGTTCATCCCAGTAAAGTTCGTTCGATTAAAGGCGTTAAAGAGGTCGGCGCGAAACTCCAAAGCCCTTGATTCCCTGAAGGCGAACCGCCGGCGCAGAGATATATCCCAACGCTGCAAGCCGGGGCCACGTACCGCGTTAATGCCGGATGAGCCACGGCGACCGTTCGGCGCGGCGCGGAACGCCCCGGTGTTGAACCAGCGTTCTGGATTGCGCTCGCCATCAGGCAGTTCAACTGCCTCGCCCGCGATGTACTCGGCGCGCCGACCACCACCGAGCACGTTATCGCCGATGATCGTGTAACCGCGCCCCGACTGAAAGCGCGTGATGCCACTGATCTCGTAACCTTTCAAGAACTTCGCAAATAAACTCTGCGACCGGCGGAAGAACGGAAGAGTGTAGGTGTAGGTCGAGACCAGAATGTGGCGGCGGTCGTAGCTGGCCGGTCCGTAGTTGAAACGGCGACTAAAGGTGTCTTCTGACACTTCACTATCACCGCTCGCGTCTGTGAGCGCCTTCGACCAGGTGTAGCTCGTCGTGAAGCGCAAATTGCCTTTGCGCTTCGCCAGGTAAAGCTGCAGCGCGTTGTAGTTCGAGTTGGAGTCGGTGATATACATGCGGATTTGTGAGAAGCCGAGGTAAGGACGCAGTGAGTTAAGGTCGGGTCGCCGGTCCTGCGGCGTTACGGTTGCGGTGTCGGGATCGTCCGCGTCCAAGCCGAGGAGTCGTTCGCGGAGCACCGCAAACGAAGGTTGATTAATGTCGGGTTGACGCAACAAGTGACGACCGAGATTGCCGACATAAGTCAACTCTGCAAAGACGCCGAACGGAAGCTCGCGCTGAAGCCCGAGGCTATAGTTCATCGTGTAGGCGAGCTTGAAATTGCGGTCGATGGCGTTGACCTGGCCGAACGGCGATATTAAATCCGGCTGACCTCGTTGCAGATCATTGAGGTTGCCGTTTTCGAACTGCACGCTGACGCCGAACGGCGGATTGCTGGCAGTGTTGTAGATGATGTTCCCTTGCGCGCGGTCATAGAAGATGCCGAAGCCGCCGCGCAAGGCCGTCCGGCTGTCTTTGAACGGTGAGTAAGCGAACGAGACGCGCGGCGCAAAGAGATGGCCGGGGTGGTCATAGAGTCCGCGCGGCGCGCCAACGGGCGTCGAACGGACGAGTTCGCTTGAGCCGTTCGGCACGCGCCCCAACTCTTCGGGCGGGACACCCTGACCGGCGCTGATCAGTCCGTTATAGCGGTCGCCTGATCCGGGGACGATGTTGCCGATGTAAACGGTCGCGCGTGTATTCGCGTTGGTCGGAACGAAGCCTGGTTGCTCCAACGACCGCGGGTCGACGGCGCGAACGGTGCTCGTTCCGGGCAGCACGGTTGGTACGTAGAGGCGCACGGCCCGGGCGGGGTCGTACAAACCGGGATCGAAGTTTGCAAGATTGTTGGCCTGCGTGTAGATCGGTTGCAGATTGTAGTAGCGCACACCGAGTTCGAGGCTTAGGTTCCGGCGCAGCCTCCAGTTGTCCGAGACGTAGGCTTCGAGCTGTGTGAACCGGAAGAAGCCAAAGTATTCGTTTTCCGCTTCTGTGTAGGAGCGGTAATTGCCCAAGAGTCCGTCGGCAAACGATTGGCCGGTCGAGTTGTTGTTACCGGTCGGGTTGAAGGTGATCGCGCCCGTGTAGGGCGGGCGGGCGTTCTGGTCTTTGCGGTTACGTATCAAGAGCACGCCGGCCTTCGTGGTGTGCTTCCCGCGGATGAAGGTCAGGTTGTCTGTGAAAGCGATGTCGGTGGTTAAAGCGACAATCGAGCCGGCGGGTCCTCGGAAATCCGCGACGCCTCCGGTGCCCTCGAAAGTAACGTTCGGAATGCCGGTTTGGTCAAAGCGCCCGCCGTCGAACTGTTGGGCGAAGGCGAAGCCGTAGGTGTCGCGTTTCCAGTAATCGGAGGTCGGCGTGGCGCGCAGATCGAGCCATGCGCTGTTAACCTTGGCTTCGTTGACAAGGTTCGGGCTGATCGACCAAACGTAAGAGAGTTGCGCGCCGTTGCTCGGGCGCGTGCGCCTTGTCGGGATCGTCGGCAACTCTGCGTTGATAAAAGTTCCGAACGGATCAATCAGGTCATAGGAGTCGTGCAGGTAGCGCAGGAAGATGTTGTGATTACTGTTGAAGCGGTAGTCGAGCCGGAAATTGTCTCGGCGCGAGTCGAACGGGTTAGGCCGCTGGTAGCTAGCGTTATTGCCGGTCGGCGTGTCCCGGTAGACGGCGGCTAAACCCTCCATCGCGTCAAACACTCTGGCGATCGCGCTCCCATCGGCGGTGATGTAAGGAATGGGGCGGCCGTTGATCACCGTCGGACTCTGCGGAATGATGTTGCCGGGAAAGCACCCTGTGCGCACTGCATTAACGGTTACGACTCCGTTGACAATCATCGGGCCAGTGCATGGCGCCCCGAGTGGGTTTCCCGGAATCCTGAGCACCCCGTCGTCCGCCGTGCCCGGTGTGCCGTCCGGCCCGCGCAGGCGGAATGAGTAATCGCCGCGCCGCTCGGCGCGCGTCGGCAGCGTGCGGCGGACGGGATCGTTGGTTCGTCGAATGTAATTCCACTCTTGTCCGCCGAAGAAGAAGAACTTTCCTTTGATGATGGGACCGCCGAGGCTGTAGCCGAAGTCGTTGTAACGCAGTTTGCGCTTGAACGGCGAAAAGTAGTCGCGCGCGTCAAGTACGTCGTTGCGGAAAAACTCGAAGAGGCTGCCGCGAAAGCGATTGCCGCCGCCTTTGGTCACGACGTTGATCGCGGCTCCGGCTTGGCGTCCGTACTCGGCGGAGAAGTTGGAAGTTTGAATTTTAACTTCTTGTATGTAATCGATGCCGACGTTGTTAACCTGGCTGGTGTTGCTGCCGGCGTCCAGGTTGCTGCCGCCATCAATCGTGAGATTGTTTTGGCCGCCCCGGTTGCCGTTGATTGACTGGCTGACATTCAAACTGGTGGTGGCTTCGAGTTGGTCATCCTGAAGTTCCGGCGCGCCCGGAATGAGCGTCGTCAGTTGCATGTAATTGCGTCCGTCGAGAGCCAGGTTCTGAATCTGCTCGCTGTCGATGACGCGCGCGACCTCGCCCGACGTGGTGTTGACCGTTTCGCCGACCGCATCCGTGACCTCGACGGTCTCCGTTATATCACCCGCAGCTAATGCGCGATCAATCGTCAGGCGACCATCAGCCACCAGGTTATTGCCGCTCTGAATAAATCGTTTGAAGCCTTCACGCTCAATCGCAACCGTGTAAGTGCCCGCCGGTAAGTTGGTGATGACATAGAACCCGCTTTCATCACCCGTCGCAGTGCGGACAAGCCCGGTCGCTTCGTTGGTGACGGTGATGGTCGCGCTTGGCATAACTGCGCCGGTCGAGTCTGTAATCGTGCCGGAGATTTGCCCGACACTGGTTTGCGCGCTTGCGACATGAACGCACATCAAGAACAACCACGCACCAAGGACGGATGTCGATAACACGCTCAGAGACGAATCGAGGGAAGCCGTTCGCATAGCGACGCCTTTGGCTAAGTAAGGGGTAAGCTGAAGAAAAAGGGTGAGATGCGGACACGTCGGTTTTGAACCGGACGCCGCGCTCAGGAAACACTGACGCTTGTTTAGCAGCGACATTATACAATCAGCATTTGGGTTAATTCAACTGTCAAACAATTCGCTCCTGCCTGGCACGGCAGGGTTCAATCGACGGCTGGCAAAAGGCACAGCGAACGCAAGGAGATTTATTACCTTGCGTTCGCTGTGCCTTTTGTTGAAAACGCTTTATCCGAGCCAGGTATATAACTCGATCTAAGGTTTTCGCGTTATGGAGTCGGCTTACTCCCCGTACTCGTATTTGACGGCGCTTTCTCGCGCGCCTTCTGTTGGAGTTCATCCATCTTCTTCAGCTGTTCGGGAGTGAGCATCTCCTTGATCTGCTTCATCGTGGCCTGACGGATGTCTCTCATTTTAGCTTGTCTATCTTCACGCGCTAATGAAGAGTCTTCACGAACGGCTTTCATCTGCTTGGCTTGATCATCAAGAACAGTTTTAGCTTTGCCTTTCTGCTCCTCTGTAAGATTCAACTCATCGAGCATGCGTGCAAGCTGTTGTCCGCCTTGTCCGCCGCCTCTTCCCATGCCTGCGCCGCTCCCCGTTTCCGCACCGCTGCTTTGCTGTGGTGTTTGCGTGGTTTGCGCCATCGTAAATTGACTAAGCATTACGAGCGCGCTAAGAGCCAGGCTTGTGATTGTTGCTTTCTTGCTTTTGTGCATCTGTCGTTATCTCCATTGCAAACTTGTATGTGTTGGAAAAGTCATCAAAGGCATGACCAGGATGCGTCGCTGCAAACCCTCTGCATAACGCAGCAGGCATGAGAGCGACACAGGAACACGACATCGCAACGATAATTTGAGTGAGTAGTCTGTGCTATAGGTCGAATGATGTCAATCGTGATTGATATAAGTTTGCGCTCCTGCACACACGTTCGCATCAGTTTTCTTTCTCGTCCAGATCGCACACATAGTTTCTCCCTGCGCTTTCTCTTCACCAAATGCTTGCTGAGGTCGATGAGTATGATCGGCAATTCTTTAACCGCCAGCCGTGATCCTGAGCAGATACACACTTGAACACTGGCGGCCCTTTAGTGTTGCATTCACTTTGAAGACGACGCTTCTTCCATTCGTGAGTAGCGGAAAGCGATAACACTGTTCACTACTTTTCGCCTTTCCTCAGAACAGAAACACGTGGTCGCTCAGATTGGTGCGCGGCGCAATGTCGTTGTCAAAGACGCCGGTTCGGTCAGGTCTGAGTCCGCTCAAGAGTGAGGTGCGCGACGGGTTGCACCACGGAAACTGGGTGTAAGCGCGCCGCTTTGTTGTGCTTCAGAAGTTAAGGGCGTAGGTATTTGCGGAGCGGTCGAGAATGCGTTTAGCTTCGCGGAAGTGCTCGCCCGATGACGGTTATGAGCGGCGAAAGAACTTGGTGTGATGGAACAGAAGTGCGCGGTCAGCCAAACGGTTGATAGAAGTTTGGGCCAGCTTG
>JALZJL010000245.1 GCA_030859785.1 Acidobacteriota bacterium | reverse complement strand
GGCACGAATTAAAATGCGTTGCGCGGTGCGGCGTCGGCACGGACAACATCGACGTTTCCGCCGCGACCGACCTTGGCTTGCCGGTGATCTACGCGCCGGGTTCGACGACCATGACCGTCGCTGAGCATACGCTGATGCTGATGCTCACGGTGGCGCGGCGGGCGACACGGCTTGACCGCGAAGTGAAGAGCGGCAATTGGGCGTATCGCGCGAGCTACGGACTCGGCACCGAGTTGAACGGCAAGGTGCTCGGCGTGCTCGGACTCGGCGACATCGGGCGTCGCGTCGCCGAACTCGCGCAAGCATTCGGAATGCGCGTTCACTACTGGAGCCGCGTCAGTCGCGACGAACGGTTCCAATATGTCGAGCGCAACGATTTATTCAAGCTCTCTGACGTGCTCTCGATAAACGTCGCGCTCGACGCCGGCACGCGGCGTCTGGTTGACCGTGCGGCGCTTGAGTCGATGAAGCCGACCGCGATCATCATCAACACCGCGCGCGGGGACGTGATCGACGAGGCGGCGCTCTATGACACACTGGCGAACAACCGTCTGGCCGGGGCGGGTCTGGATGTCTTCGCCTCCGACTCGTCGCACGAAACTAACCCGCTGTGGCGACTTGATAACGTTGTCGCGACGCCGCACGTGGCGGCGGTCACCGACGTTGCCTTCCGCCGCATGTGCGTCGACACCGCCACGCAGGTCGCGCGCATACTCTCCGGCGAGCCACCCGACGCGCGGTTCGTCCGCAACCCCGAAGTGCTGCGTAAGCGTTGAGAAATGTTCCTGACACAATGACAATAGACCCTACACTGTACGACGGCTATATTGGTCAGAACGCAGCACATATGGCGTTCAAGCGAGAGATTGTCAATGCTAAGGTCTTGTTCTTTCAGATACGCGGGAATCGTGACCACCTGAAAGCGGATTTCGAGGCCACGATCAGTGACGCGCGGAAATTAACTCCGGGTTCGTTCTCAGTCAACATAGTTACGGAAGTATTCAGTCAAACCGAGTTCCGTGCAGTAGTCATTCCCCACAATGAGGCTGGTCTTGTCTTTCAAGACTACGAGTCTCTCGAAGTGCAGCTCAATGCGCTCTTATTCATGGACCTACAAAGAATTCTTGAGAGTTACTTACTCGATTTGTTTGCAGAGATCGCGCGAAAGAATCCACGAGTGTTGGTGAGTGAACGGACGGTCACACACAGAGAGGCCTTGGAGACCGAGAGTATTCAGGAGTTACTTCTGGAGAAGCGGTTGGACGATCTGTCGCGTTCACCCCGGAAGGAGTTTCATAAGCAATTTGAGCTTATCGGCTTGCCGATCATTCGACCAGACGGCAGCTCGCAAGAGGAACGAGAGTTTCTGACTCGGGAGTTTATCTTGCTCTGGGAAATTCGAAATCTCCTTCAGCATAACCACGGAGTTATTAACAACATCTTCCTGGAAAAAGTGCCAGGGTCGGGCTATCAACTCGGGAACCGGGTGATCATTGACGTTCCAATGTTGGGTCGAGCGTTCGTGGTAGCAGAGGGTATCGCCGACGAGCTAAACCGTAGGGGTGTCGAAAAGTTTGGTCTGCCTTAGCCATTTGCCCGCCTGCTGATGTGGGATATCTGAAAGCTTACGGAGTAATGCCTGTGAACACTGCCAACATAATAGAAGAGGCAAAACGCTTGATCGAATGGTTACATGAAAACGTCACATGGGATGATGTGATGCATGAAATCTATGTGCGCCATTCTATAGAAGCTGGTGTGGCTGATAATAAAGATGTCAGTGGGTTGATTAAGGCTAAGTAGCATTGCAGGAAGATGGATGAAGAGTAAGGCATGACCATTCAATTTAGCCGTTGGCTGGCGATTGTTGGTGCTATCGTTGCTCCGCTCGCGGAAACAATTCGTCGGTGGAGTACGTGGCAACAGTCTCCTCCCAATTTGTTTGATGATTATATTATGGGGGTTTTCCTGCTCTATGCGGCTTGGCGCACAGGCAAAGATGTTCGTGGTGGACAACGTTTTCTCACAGCGGCATGGGCTTTCGCATGTGGGTTAGGGTATTACAGTTTTTTCGGGCAGTTGAACAGCTTGCGTTTAGGCGAACGCGATCCGGCACCTATATCTTCCGAATGGGTGGCAGTCATCAAGGGCATTGCATTGACTTTGGCAATGACAGCTTTAGTGGTAAGTCTCAAGCGGCTGCCTGAAGCAGAAAGTTATAATGATTGACATCCTGGAAAAGAATTACCAAACAGGATTGTGAATTCCTACGCTACGCGTTCAGTAGAGCACACATGAAAACACAACACAGAAATCTTTCGCGGAGAGAGTTTGTTCAATCCGCAGCCGTTGCCGGTGCGGGTGTCGGCCTTGCGGAAGCAAAGGCGACTAAGACTCCGCGCAATGAGCCGGAGCCACCTCCGCGTCTGCCAATCAAACTCGGCTTCGATAACTTTTCGATACGAGCCTTCGAGTGGAAAGCGTCGCAGCTTCTCGACTACGCCGCGACGCTTAAGGTCGATATGATCATGTTTTCGGACCTGGGTGTTTACGAAAAGCTCGACGAACAGTTTTTGAAAACCGTGAGGTCAAAGGCGTCTGACCTCGGCATTCAGATTCACGCCGGGACGGGAAGCATCTGCCCGACCTCGAAGACATTCAACAATCGCTTCGGTACGGCGGAAGAACATCTTGCGCTGGCGATCCGCGTCGCGCAGGCGGTCGGCTCGCCGGTCGTCAGGTGCTATCTCGGCAGCGCCGACGACCGCAAGTCCGAGGGCGGCATTGAGGCGCGCATCAGAGACACGGTGAAGGTTTGCCAGAGCGCCAAAAGCCGCGCGCTTGATGCCGGGGTGAAAATCGCGGTTGAGAACCACGCCGGCGACATGCAGGCGTGGGAGTTGGTGACACTGATCGAAGCGGCGGGGCGCGACTATGTCGGCGCAACGCTCGATTCCGGTAACGCAACATGGACGCTCGAAGACCCGCTTCAGAACTTAGAGATACTCGGCCCGTATGCAGTGACGACCGGCATCCGCGACACCGCCGTGTGGGAATACACGGACGGCGCGGTGGCGCGTTGGAGGGCGATGGGCGAAGGAACAATCGATTTCAAGGCGTACATCAAACGCTTCGCCGAGTTGTGTCCCGGCGTGCCGGTGCAGTTAGAAATTATCTCGGAATTTGGGCGCAACCTACCTTATTTAAAAGACAACTTCTGGCCGCCATATAGCAAGGTTCGCGCGCCCGAGTTTGCGAAGTTCGTCGCGCTGGCGAAACGCGGCAAGTCCATCGAGCCTTTCAAAATCCCGGAGGGCAAAGACAAAAAACTGGCGACGCAGGAGTATCAGAAGGCCGAACTCGAACGCAGCATCAAGTACTGTCAAGACGTGCTCGGCATCGGTTTAAAATCCTAACCGGGCCGCTCGAACCCCAAGTCGCTCACAAATCTCAAAGGAACAAAAATGATTCATCACATCAAATCTGCTCTTCAGCATAATCGATGGCGCGTGGCAATCGTCGCCGTCACACTTCTCGTACTCTGCGGCGGCATCACGACGTTAACGATGCCAAGACAACAAGCCGCTAAAAGTCGGATCGGCCTTCAGCTTTATAGCCTGCGGCGCGAGTTCGACAAGGACGTGACGGGCACGCTGGCGAAGGTGCGCCAGTTCGGCGTCACCGAAGTCGAGACCGCCGGGACATACAAAATGCCGGTTGAAAAATTTCGTCAGGAGTTGGAGAAGGCGGGGTTGAAGCCGGTTAGCGCGCACTTCGGCTACGAGCGTCTGCGCGACGACCTCGACGGCGCAATCAAAGAAGCAAAGACGCTGGGCGTGGCGTATGTCGTCACGGCTTGGATTCCACACAAAGGGGTGTTTACGCTTGCAGATTGCCGCCGCGCGATCAGCGACTTTAATCAGTGGGGCGAGAAGCTAAAGGCGAATGGTTTGCAATTCGGCTATCACATCCACGGCTATGAATTTCAAAAGCACGAGGGCGGCACGTTCTTCGACTTGCTTGCGACCGAGACAAAGCCGGAATTCGTTACCTTCGAGATGGATGTCTTCTGGGTCGTGCATGGCGGGGCCGACCCGTTGGCGCTGATGCGTAAGTACCCGAATCGGTTCGCGCTGACGCATCTCAAGGATATGCGCAAAGGGACGCCGACCGGTCTCACGTCCGGACACGCGCCCAACGAAACCAACGTCCCCGTCGGCACCGGCCAGATCGATTATTCCGCGGTGATGCGCGAAGCCGCGAAGATCGGCGTGAAGCATCACTTCATCGAAGACGAAAGCGTCATCGCTGTGGAGCAAATCCCGCAAAGTCTGCAATACCTTGGTAAGTTGAAGTTCTGAGCTTTCACGGATGGCGCGGACGATAGTGCTGCCGAAACTGAGTTGGGAAGGATTCTACCGTTGAGCACACAGAAAACGCAGAGAGGATAATAAAAACTGTGCTTGATCGCAGTTAAATTGTTTTGTAGCTGTTTGCAATCGCGTGCGACCGTTTAGAGGCGGGCTGTGCCCGCCTTCTCAAGTTGCGCCGGCAGGCACAGCCCGCCTTTAAACGGGTGTTGAAGAGGTCGCATCCAATTGCGGATTGCTACAATCCTTTCGTGTCCTCCGCGTGCTTAGCGGTAGAGTTCGCGTTTTCGGAGATTCAGTCAGCAGAAGTTGCGGCGGCGTGCTCCGGGTGGGATTCTCCGAGGCAGTTGAATACTTCGCGATAAAACTCTGGGTGCGACTGCCACGTCTGCGCGGTGACAATCTTGCCATCGCGCACGGCCTGCTCGGTGCTGTAGGTGCCGCCGCCAGCTTCGATCTCGTAGCGGATATGCTCATACGCCGTCAGACGGTTTCCTTTCGCCAGTCCGGCGCTAATTAAAACCTGAATGCCGTGGCAGATCGCCAGCACCCACTTGCCGCCGGAGTGAAACTCTCTGACGATTTCAAGCAAACGGGCGTTGTTGCGCAGATACTCCGGGGCGCGTCCGCCGATAATCAGAATCGCGTCGTATTCACCGACCGCTACTTCATCGAAACTGATTTGTGATTCCATTTTGTAGCCGGGTCGTTCGATGTATGTATCCCATCCCGGCTCGAAGTCGTGAATCACCAGATTCAGCCAGCGCTTGCTCGGCGCGGCGATGACGGGCGCGAACCCGGCTTCGAGAAAGCGGTGATAAGCGTAGAGCGTCTCGTAACTTTCGCCGGCGTCGCCGGTCACCACCAGAATCTTTTTACTCATCAGTTATCCTCAACGGTCGTATTCAACTGAAAGCCGCCATAGATTTAGACTTTCGGATATTCCCA
Organism: Acidobacteriota bacterium; assembly: GCA_030859785.1. Lineage (GTDB taxonomy): Bacteria > Acidobacteriota > Blastocatellia > Pyrinomonadales > Pyrinomonadaceae > JACDEG01. The sequence goes on along the minus strand of JALZJL010000245.1, from coordinate 4,537 downwards.
CGGGCCGCGGTACGGGCGAGAGAGCAGCTTATTGGCCGCGCCGTCGCCGACGATGATCTCCTTTTCGCCGTCCCACTCGACGCTTTTGCCATGCTTCATCGAGAGCATGCCGAGCAGCGCCATGTTGGTCGAACGGTGGCCGATTTCGATGTCGCACGTAGGACGCTTGTTGGTCTTGATGCTCTGCAAAAAGTCAGCCCACAAAAGGCGAATGTTTTCGTTGTCCTTGCTTTCAAGTTTCGCGTCTTCGTGGATGACCGGCTTCTTGCTATCAGTGGGATAGAACGTCCAGCCGTCGAGCCAGCCCATATGGAAGGTGCCTTCGGTGCCGTAGAAATAGCAACCGACGGCCTGCTGTGGGTGCGTTTTCTCGGCGTTGTTGGCGGCGTACATCCGATGCTCCCAAGTGACGACGAACTTTTCAAATTCGTAAGTCGCGACCTGCGTGTCGGGTGCGTCCGTATTATCGCTTTTGATGAAGCGCCCGCCGAATGAAGAGACCCGCTTCGGGTACTTCTCGTCCGTCCACCACAGAACTTGATCCAGCCAGTGAATGCCCCAATCGCCGAGTTGCCCATTGGCGTAATCAAGGTATTGCCGAAAGCCTCTGGTGTGAATCTTCTTATTGAATGGTCGCAATGGGGCCGGGCCGCACCACATATTCCAGTCGAGTCCGGCGGGCGGTTCGGAATCCGGCGTGACTTCGCCGGGGCCGCCGCCGTAATGCACAAATGTGCGCACCATTCCGATGTCGCCGACCTTACCGGATTTCAGAAACTCCATCCCCGAACGATTATGCGGCGAGATGCGGCGATGCGTCCCGACCTGCACTATGCGGTCGGCGGCACGCGCTGCATTGACCATCGCGCGTCCCTCTTTAATCGTGTGGCCGATGGGTTTCTCGACGTAGACGTGCGCGCCGGCCTTCACGGCGGCGATGGTTTGCAGCGGGTGCCAATGGTCGGGCGTGCCTACAATCACGATTTCGGGCTTCTCTTTGTCGAGCAACTCTCGATAGTCCGTGTACTTCTTCGGCTGGTCGCCGGAAAGCTTCCGCATCTCTTCGAGCGCCGGGTTCAATTGATTCTGATCGACATCGCACATCGCGACGACCTGGCTTTCGCCCGCCGCCATCGCGTAGCGCAGGATATTCATCCCCCACCAGCCGCTGCCAATCAGCGCCGTTCGGTACTTGCGTGTCTGCGTCGCGCCGCTGACTTTGATCGCCGGGAAGGCGAGACCGGCGGCGACGGAATTCTTGATAAAGTTTCTGCGGTTGATGCTCATAAGATTTGACGCTTCGGTGCGCTCCATTCGTAGTGAAGTGTGAAGTTAAATTGAAGTTCGTTTGTTTGTAAGCGATCAGCATTCAGCGATCAGCTAAAACAAAGTAAGCGCGCGGGCGCGTTCGCTCTCGCTGAACAGGGCGCGTAACTGGATGACCAGCGCGGCACATGACTGGCTAACCGCTGAATGCTGAACGCTTATTATGACTGTTGTCGATAGCCGGGAATGACGGCGCGGTGTGTCGCGTTAACGGCTACGTTATAGATGAAATTCTGATTCGAGTAAAGAGCAACCTTGATGTGCGACTTCTCAAGCATCGACGTTTCAAGGTCGATGGTCGCGATGACGATCTGCTTCAGCCCCTGCCTCCTTCAACTTCATCCCAAATCCGCACGTGATGTGTCTCCGGCAGGTAGAGTGTGCCAATCACGAATGTCATCAGCGCGATCAGGATTGGGTACGCGAGGCCTGTGTAAATCGCATAGGTGCGAATGGTTTCGTTCGTGCTCGTCGCCGCCCATGCGACGATGGCTGAGGCGATCAACGGCATGAAGCCGCCGAACTCGCCGTTGCCTAAATGATAAGGCAGCGACATCGACGTGTAGCGAATCTTCGCCGGGAACAATTCAACGAGAAACGCCGCGATGGGGCCGTATACCATCGTCACATACAGCACCTGGATGAAGATGAGAAGCGTCAACATCACCGGGTTGAGCGGGTTCGAGTAAGCGTTCATAGCGACGTAGATCGGGATGTAAGTCAGTACGGCGAGCAGGCACCCCGTCATCATCACAGGCTTTCTGCCGATGCGGTCAGAGAGTCTGCCAAAAACAAGAAAGAACGGAGTCGCCAACACCAGCGCGACGCCGACGATAATATACGCGGTGACGTAATCGACCTTCAACGCGGTCTGCAAAAAGAAGAGCGCGTAAAACTGGCCGGTGTACCAGACGACAGCCTGCCCGGCGGTGGCCCCGAAGAGCGCGAGCAGAATCAGCTTCCAATTCTTTTTGTTGCCGAGGCTGTCCCGCAGAGGGGCCGTCGAAGTTTTGCCCTGGCTCTTCAGACGACTAAAGAGCGGCGACTCGCGCAGCCGCAGGCGAATGTAGAACGAGAGCACGACGAGTAGCCCCGACAGCAGGAACGGCACGCGCCAGCCCCACGATCTGAAGGCCTCGTCGCCGACCGTGTAGCGCGTCGCCAGCACCACCGCCAGCGCGACGAAGAAGCCGAGCGTCGCGGTCGTTTGGATGTAGCTGGTGAAGTAGCCGCGGCGGTCGTCGGGCGCGTGCTCCGCGACGTAGGTCGCCGCGCCGCCGTATTCGCCGCCGAGCGCGAGTCCCTGCAACAGTCGCAGCACCACCAACATGATCGGCGCGGCGAGACCGATCTGCGAGTAAGTCGGCAACAGTCCGACCAGTGTCGTCGCGCCGCCCATGATGACCAGCGTGACGAGGAAAGCGTATTTGCGCCCAACGAGGTCGCCGATCCGCCCGAAGAATATCGCGCCGAACGGTCGGACAGCGAAACCGGCGCCGAACGTCGCGAGGCTGGCAAGGAAGCCGGCGGTCGGGTTACCCGGCGGGTAGAACAACGTCGAGAAGAAGACAGCCAGCGTGCCGTATAGATAAAAGTCGTACCACTCAATCAACGTTCCCGCCGACGATGCGGCGATAACCTTCCAGAGAGCGTATTTGTCATCCGGGTCTGGTTGGTGCGTCACGGCAGCAGGGCGCGCCGGTGTGGACATCTGGTCGTCTCCCGTTTCAGCGAAAGTTCTTTCTGACAATGGTTCGGGCGGTTTGGCCGGCGGCTGTATGACAGTGCTGACGAACCAACCGGCCGTTGAAATAATTCGTGTAAGGCGAGAATGCGTGTGTGATAATAGCAGCCTGTTCGTTCAATCCGAAAGGGCTTTCTGGAGTGTCGCTCCAAAGATTAAGGGGATGCTCCGTGACTCTTGAAACAGATTTTAAGAGGCACCCATCTCACACAACCATTCCATTGTCGGTCTACTATGAAGGAGTCGAAAAGATGTTCGAGTCAGAGTTGAATGCAAAAATACATGGCGTCGCAGATGATGCCGTGACAGAGGCCGCGCGCGTTTCGCAACGGCCACTGTCAAAGCGAAACGCCGGAATAAATATTCTCGCCGTCGCGTCGTTGTTCGCAGTCTGCATCATGTGCTCGTTAACGGCGCAGGCGCAGACCACTGCATCAGCCGATACTAAAACAGCGACGAAAGAAACGGGGACGTTAACGAAAGAGGAGCGCGGCGAAGCGGCGCGTTATTATGAAGAGACGCGCAAAAAGTTTTTAGAGTCGGTTGAAGGTCTCTCCGAACAGCAGTGGATGTTTAAGTCCGCGCCCGACCGCTGGTCGGTGGCTGAAGTAGCGGAGCACATCGCGCTCACTGAAAAGATGCTGACCGGAGTAGTAATGGAGAAGATCATGAAGTCGCCGGCGGCGCCAGAGAAGATGGGTGAAACAAAGGGCAAAGAAGCGATAATTATGGAAAAAATCCCCGACCGCAGCACTAAGGCGCAGGCGCCGGAGATGCTGAAGCCCACCGGTCGCTGGAAGACTCAAGCAGAGTTGGTTAAAGATTTTCAAGCCAGCCGTGACACCGCGATCAACTACATTAAGACCACGCAGGATGACATGCGCGCGCACATCTACCCGCATCCGTTTCTGAAGGAACTCGACGCTTACCAGTGGATGCTGTTCATCGCCGCCCACACCGCGCGGCACACTGCGCAGATCAACGAAGTGAAAGCCGATCCGACCTTCCCAAAGAAGTAGTCGTCACAACAACTGATACCGAGATGCACAACCATTTCGTATCGGGTGCGGCGACAGTCGGACATTTTTCATAGACTCAGATGTCACACAGAGGATAGATGCTTTCCTCTAGGACTATGTGTCTATGTAGTATCTGAGTTATGTAAGTAGATCCTCGACTATTTTGTTTGATACGTGCGGGTCGTTCCTTTGCCCGGCACGATGACGGTGTAAGACTTTCCGTCCGCCGCGACGGAGAGCTTGATAAACTCCGCCTTGCAGTCCTCCGCGTCATTGGCGATGTGCGATGGCGGCGCGTTGTCGGCGTCGGTCGTCTGCACGTTGCGATGCAGTTGGAAGATATGCTCGGCCGCGCTCGACTGCTTGAGGGTCGCGAAGGTGCGAGCCTGGCCGCCTTTGCGCGGCCCGTTGTTGATGATCGCGACGCGGGGCCGAAGCGCGGTGACGA
>JALZJL010000237.1 GCA_030859785.1 Acidobacteriota bacterium | reverse complement strand
TAGCCGATGAGAAAAAGATGGTCACGGGCGGAAGCTTTCTGATTGAAGACAGCGCGCCGGAAGATATATTCACGCCGGAGGATTTTACGGAAGAGCATCACATGATCGCCGACACGACGCGCCAGTTCATTGACGCGGAAGTGCGTCCGCGCATCCCGGAGTTGGAGAAGCATGACTGGAATCTGGCGCGAGAGTTGGTGCGTAAAGGCGCGGAGCTTGGCTTGATCGGCGCGAATGTGCCGGAGGAGTATGGCGGCCTCGGCCTCGATCAAACGAGCGGCGCGATTATCGGTGAGATGATCGGGCGCTCCGCCAGTTTCGCGACGACCATCGGCGCACAGAGCGGCATCGGCCTGCTGCCAATCCTCTACTTCGGCACTGAAGAGGCGAAGAAAAAGTACCTGCCGAAGATTTCAAGCGGCGAGATGATCGCGGCGTATGCTTTGACCGAGGCCGGCTCAGGTTCTGATGCGCTGGCGGCGAAGGCGACAGCACGCCTCAGCGCCGACGGCACGCACTACGTCTTAAACGGCGAGAAGATGTGGATCACGAACGGCGGATTCGCCGACGTGTTTGTCGTCTTCGCGAAAGTTGACGGCGACAAGTTCAGCGGTTTCATCGTCGAACGACAAGAGGGTCTGACGAACGGCGCGGAAGAGCACAAGATGGGTATCAAAGGTTCTTCGACGACGGCACTCGTCCTCTCCGACGTGAAGACTCCAATCGAGAATCTTCTCGGCGAAGTCGGCAAGGGTGCGAAGATCGCCTTTAACATTCTGAACATCGGTCGGTTCAAACTCGGCGCGATGTGCAACGGCGGGATGAAGTTGGCGCTGCACGACTCGGTGCGCTACGCGAATGAGCGGCACCAATTTGGGAAACCGATTTCTTCGTTCGGCGCGATCAAAGCGAAACTCGCGGAGATGGCGATTAAGACCTGGGTCGGCGAGGCGATGGTGTACCGCACGCTCGGCATGATTGAGACGGCGACCAGTGACACAAGCGACCCGCAGGCGAAGCTGCGCGCGATTGAGGAGTACGCGGCGGAGTGTTCGATCATCAAAGTGGCGCTGTCGGAGTACTGTAACTTCGTTGTTGACGAGATGGTGCAGATTTACGGCGGCTATGGCTACTCGGCGGATTATCCGGCGGAGCAGGCATACCGCGACTCGCGCATCAATCGCATCTTCGAGGGCACCAATGAAATCAATCGAATGCTCGTCCCCGGCATGCTGATGAAGCGCGCGATGAGCGGCAAACTCGCGCTCCTGCCCGCCGCGCAGAAGTTGATGGACGAAGTGTTGTCGCCATCCATGCCGAGCCTCGACGAAGACGAGGGCGTGCTCGCGAACGAGATGCGGCTCGCGCAGAACGCGAAGAAGGTGGCGTTGATGATTCTGGGAACAGCGGCGCAGAAGTACATGATGGCGCTTTCCGATCAACAGGAAATTCTGATGGGCGCGGCGGACATTATCACCGACGCCTACGCGATGGAGTCGGCAATATTGCGCGCGCAAAAACTCCACGCGACAAAGGGCGAACAGTCCGCCGCCAGGTATCTCGACATCGTGCAGGTCTTCGCGAACGACGCCGTCGAGCGCATTGAGGCCAACGCCAAAAACACGCTCGCCGCGATGAGCGAAGGCGATGAGTTACGGACGCTACTAGCCGCGCTCCGCCGCTTCACCAAGAACACGCCGATGAACACCGTCGCCGCCCGCCAGCGGATCGCGGACGTGATGATTAAGGCAAACCGCTACGCTTATTGATTTGCGATTGCCGATTTTCGATTTGCGATTGGAAGAAGTTATCAAAGGGTTTTTCTTCCAATCGAAAATCGGCAATCGGAAATCGAAAATTGTCTTATGAAGGTCTTCCCCATCTCAGTCCCCACACCGTTCTACGTCGGGCCGGTCAATTGTTATTTGATCGTGGACGATCCCGTCACGTTAATTGATACGGGGCCGAAGACGAAGGAGGCGCTGGAAGCCTTGAAGGACGGCTTGCGGCGCGCGGGGGTGCGTGTCTTTGACATCAAGCGCATCGTGTTGACGCACGCACACGAAGATCACTGCGGATTGGCAAAGCAGTTGCGCGATGAGGCGAAGGACGCGGAGGTACTTGTTCACGGGTGGGAGACGGGGCACCGCGCCGGGCGACTTGAATATGATGAGCACCGCGCGCTGCTGATGCGGGCCGGCGTTCCTGATGATGAGATTGCGGCGATGCGGCGGATGTACGAAGGCGTGCGTCAGTACGCTGACGCGCTCGAAGACCACGAGCACCGAGAGTTGATTGATGACAGTGAGATCGAGTTTGCGACCGGCAGCTTGCGCGTGGTGCATACACCGGGACACACGCCGGGATCATGCTCGTTTGTGCGTGAAGCCGACCGCACCATCTTCGCGGGCGACTGCGTGCTGAAGCGCATCACGCCGAATCCGATTCTGTCGCCTGATCCGATTGACCCGACGAAACGCTTTCGCTCGCTTGAGGAATATCTGGTGAGTCTGGCGCGCGTGCGCTCACTCAGTCCGACGCTCATCCACGGCGGGCATGGGGAAGCGGTCACTGACTACGAAGAACTATTTAACCGCTATCTGCGCGCGATTCGCGAGCGTCAGGCGAGCGTCATCAAACTGGTGCCGAAAGAAGGCGCGACCGCGTGGGACGTGGCGCGCGAGATGTTTCCACACGCGAATGACGTGCATCGCTTCCTCGCCGTTTCAGAAGCCGTCGCGCATCTCGACCTCGCGCACTCGGAGGGTAAGATTGCGGTCGAGTTGAGCGGCGGGCGCGAAGTTTATCGCCGTGTGTAGCGGTAGTGATTCAGAGATGGGAGCCAACTTCCCTGGCTACCTTTGCGGCTTACCCTGGCGCTCTTTGCGGTTAAGCTGAAGATGAGCCACCCATCAACTTAACCAACGTCCAACAAAACTCAGCGCCGCCATACCGGAACGATGAAAGCTTTTTGACCCGACCCTTCAATTTCGAACGGAGCGCCGAGTCGGTAGCCTTTCTCAAGCACGGTCTTCAGAGGCGGTCGCTGCACATCCCACGTTGCGTCGCGAAACGCCATCCAGAAATAATCGTCGCGCATCTCGTCCGCATTCGTCACTTCGATATCATCAAACCCGCGCGGCAGAAAGTAAGCGGCGTCTTCCGTCAGGCCGGGAATGTTTTTGACGACCGCGACGCGGATGCGTTTGTCATTTATGGGGTCCAGACTGAACCACAGGTGATAAGCGACCAGGTCTTCAAAGGCGTAAACTTTCACTGCTCGATTCTCAACAGCTTCAGCCCGCCGCCTCTCTGTCGCAAGTCCATCCCACGCGCACCAGATGTACATTTCTTCGCGCCGTATCAACAGGAACATTCCAGCGATCAGCGTCCAACCGCACAGCAGCATGATGATCGTTGTTCTTAACCACGCCTGGCGGAGACTGAGCAGCGCGACAGCGGCGAGCGTCAGATACGGCGCGGCGACGATGATTAAGTGGCGCGTTCCCCAGATTGATTGCGGAAGGAATTGGCTGAAGACGAATGTCAGTATGATAGGCAGGAAAGCAAAGACGGATAGCCATGTGAGCGGAGCGATTGGCGTCGAGTCTTCCGCCAACTCGCGCTTCCATCGACGCCGCGCGAGCGCAACGACGGGCACGGCGAACAGGACAATGCCGAGCACTGCGCTGCCGCGCAGGAACAGCGGTTCGTGCGAACTTTGCCGGTAGTAAAACGGCTCGTGCAGGATGATGAAGAACTGGAGCACGTCGAGCGGCCCAGGACGCGCTGCCCAACCGAGATTCTGCTCGACCGCGCCCGCCTGCGCGGTGTGCGAAAAGACAATTAGCGCCCACGGCACAAAGCAGAACGCGAGCGCCGCGATGGAGGCCGCGAACGTCAACCATCTTCGACGCGCGAACCACCACAGAAAAACGAACTCCGTCGCGACCAGCATCCAGCCGAAGTAGTGCGTGTAGACGAGCAGCAGATTAACGGCGAACAGCGCGATTAGTTTTTTCTTTGAACCGTCGCTGTCGAGCGAATTGACGAAGCGGGCGAACAGCCACAGCGAGCCGAGCGCGAGTAAGAGCAGCAGGCTGTACATCCTGACTTCCTGCGCGTACTTGATGAGGTAGCCGTTGACCGCCATCAACAGCAACGCGAGGTTCGTCTCCGTGGCCTTCAGACGCAACTCGCGGCAGAGCAGCACGAACGGCACGACTGCCGCGATAGCCGCCAGCGCCGGGAAGAGCCGCAGCCACACCAGCGACTCGCCACCGACCGCGATCCAGATTTTCAGCAGCAGGTAAAAGAGCGGCGGGTGGATGATGTCCAGCGCGACGAAGTTGAGCAACTCGCTCCAGCCATGACGCGCCGCGTGGATGCTGAAGATTTCGTCGAACCACAGGCACGACGCCGTCAGTCGCCACCATCGCGCCGCGATGTAGAGCACGATGGCGAAGACGAACAGCGTCGGTTGCAGCGGCGTGACCGGAGGGGCGTCGGGTTCAGCGATCATCGAAAAGGTGTTGGGCCACGAATGACACGAACGGATACGAATCAGCGGCTAGGAGTCTTGACCGCTTCTCGCCTGCATGGATGATGCCTGCCGGTTAATCCGCAGGCGCAACACGAAATGCGGCCCGCTGTCGGGGATGTCGAACACGTCGCCGAGTGGCTCGAATCCGAAAGCCCGGTAAAAGCCGACCACATGGGCGCGACCGTTGCACCAGAACAGCGTCCCGCCCTGCTCCGTGACGTGGTCGATGCATCGCTCAAGCAGCGCGCGTGCGTGACCCTGCCCTCGCGACTCCGGCTTAACGGCCATGCCGCGCAACCGCCACGAATGCGCGTCGCTCTCGCCCGGCAACGGCTGACGAAAAACCGACGCAACGCCGATCAACTCACCGTTCAGAAATGCGCCGAAGTGTTGGGATTCCGAGTCATCGTCGCCCGGATAGATCGAACTTTCGAGTGGGTGTCCTGGTCGCAGCACAGCGCCGCGAAGCATGCGCGTCTCCGCCGCAGTGATCTGGCAAATGTTGATATCCGTCATAAGTCTTAGTTACTCACAGCGCGAGTCGAGGAAACTGACGCCGGTGATCGAAGCGAAGCACTGTTTCACTCACGCGAGAATCTGCTCAAGATGGTGCTTCATGTGATCAACATAATCTTGCATCAGAAACTTAAGCGTCACGGGTTCGTTGTCGCCGATCAAGCAGCGCGTCGGCAGCTTACTTTCGGGGACGCGTGACATGACGTGCAGGATGTGCCGGTTGTAGCTCTCCCAGAACTCGATCAAACTGCTCCACGATTCTTCGCGGTAGACTTGCGCGCTCACCCATGCCTCCTGCTCGTATTTGGGCGCGACCAACTCGGCCTCTATTTGCGCCCGGACGAACCGCTGATGGTTGTTGTTCGCGGAATCAATCAGGTGACCGAGGATTTCCTTCTTCGACCAGCCCTCCGGCGAAGAAGCGACGCCTGCTTTCGTCTCCGTGATGCTATGCAGTTGAGTCGGGACAGCGTTCAGTATGGCTTGTAACCCGGCGATGGTTTCGTGCATTGTCTCACCTCTACAAGTATTCAATGTCAACTTTCAGGGACGGCTCCAGTGCGCTGACCAATCATCGAAATCAACAATCTCGACGCCGTTTACAATCAACGTGTAAAGGTGTTCGTCTGGAAAATCGTTAAGCCGAATGATGCACTTCTCACCTTCGTACTCCGCAACAAAGGGATGCTTTGGGTTTTGCGTTTTTTGCCAAGCAATCTTCTCAGCAAGATAGTCTGATACCTTCGTGGACATACATCATTCCTTTCGGGCTAAATATAGCTTTCCGAAATGATTCGTAGTGATTTTGGTTTCCTATTTGAAATCCAACACTTCAAGTAACTGTTCAGCCGCGTTCACGCGGCTTGCCGCGAAGCGGCAGCTAGACCAGCCGTTCGACGGCTGGGTAGCACGCCTGACACTTCTCCAGCCCGTTTCTAACGGGCTTACTCAATCTGGCTTGAGCCGTCTTCCGTGCGCTCTAATCGCTCATAAGTGTGCCCGCGCGCATGATTCTCTTTTTGATTTCTTACATAGCTCTTCACCCACTCCACATCTTTTGTTCCGAAACTCACCACGCCGTAACCGTCCTGCCATTCGAGCACCTTACGGTTCGCGATTTCGTGATTGATGTAATAGGAACTAGCGCCTTTTAGTTTTCCAAGCCACTCGCTAATCGGCAACGTCGGCGGAACGCTCACGACCAGATGAACATGGTTTAGTGTCCCACCGACCTCGTGAAAGATGAGGCCTTTGGTTTCCAACGCCCGATGTTTCAGATAGTGGTGCAGTCGGTGTTCAATCTCCGGCGTGATGACCGGCACGCTGCCTTTCGTGTGCCAAGTAAAGTGAAGATTGATTTCCGCGTAAACTTTGCGCGACATCTGATGACCTATGTGGCTCAAGCCATTGGAGAGAAGGACGTTAAAACGCCCTCGTTAATTCTTTGCCTGTTCACCCAGCCGTCAAACGGCTGGTCTATACGCCCTGCGGGAAAGCCGTCTGAAGTCGGCTGAGTCGTTACTATATTCAATCGAACATCCGCAATTCATTTAGAAAACCTATATCGAGTGGAGAATAACTCAACCAATCGCCGGTCGCGCTTTTTTCTTTGGCACACTCTCTGCGAATGCGTGTGCCGCGATGAGAATTTCGTGACGCACCTGCCGCGGCTTGATGGCGTGCCCGGAAATTTTCGGAACCGGCGTTGATCGTGAACGTGCAACACAGGGAAAATCTCTCTGGAGGATAAAGCATGATGACTAAGCAAAGGCTGCTTCTTTTCCCGGCGTCTGTGGCGCTGCTGTTGACGAGCGGTGCCGTCGCGCTCCGCGCGCAACAAACACCACCGCCGCCACGAGCACCACTCGCACCGCTCGCCCCCGTACAAACTCCGCCCGCCACGCGAAACACTCCGCCGACACCACCGACCGCGCCCGTCGCACCGGAAGTGTCGGCCTTAGCCGCCGTCGTCGCGCCGGACGAATTCTCATTTTCATTCAATGGCCCGGGCAATTACCTCGGCGTGCGGACCGAGGAGATCGGCGACGAAAACCTGAATCGCTATGGATTGCAGCGCGGAGCGGCGCGTGGGGTCGGCGTCGCGAAGGTCATCAGAGACAGTCCCGCCGAGCGCGCCGGCTTAAAGGAGAACGACGTCATCCTTCGCTTTGACGGCGAGGCCGTGACCAGCATCCGCAAACTGAACCGGTTGATCGGCGAGGCGGCCCCCGAACAGACGGCGCGCCTGACCATCAGCCGCAGTGGGGCGGAACAGGAACTGTCCGTCACGCTCAGCCGTCGCCAGGGATTTTCAAAGGGCTTCGGCACACTGGCCGCGCCGCCGGCCATTGAAGAGTTGCACCGCCTGGGCGAGCAGGGAGGACGGCAGATGGAGAATCTGCGGCGCGACAACCCTGAGTTATTCAAAGACGGACGCGGCTTCTATTTCAACTTCGGGTCGGGTCGGCGCATCGGCGTGTCCACCAGTTCGTTGACGGAACAACTAGCGAACTACTTCAGCATCAGCGGTGGTCGGGGGCTGCTCGTCACGTCGGTTAACGACAACACCCCGGCAGCGAAAGCGGGTCTCAAGGCGGGCGACATCATCACCGCCGTGAACGGCAAGAGCGTCGGCGAGGCGGGCGAGTTGTCGCGCGCTCTCAACGATCAGGGCGAAGGTGCGGTGACGCTGACTGTCGTCCGCGACAAAAAAGAGCGCTCCGTGACGCTGACGCCGGAGAAGGCACCGTCACCGACTTTCGACTTCAACCTCGGTGCGCGGTTGGCGCCGGCGTTCGCGGTCACTGTTCCGCGCGTGCGAATCACCGCTGCGAAGCCGCGCATCAACATCGTGCCGCGCGTCAGGATAGTCCCGAAGATCAAGACCTACTTGCCAGTGCTCTGAAGTTCGTTTTGCTTATTACGGCGACATCAACTGCTGTCGGCTCGCCTGCGCTTCTTTGTAGGCCCCGCCCCGCACGTCGCCGACTTTCAGAGCGGCGTCGAACTCTTTCAACGCTTCGTCGCGGCGTTCAAGGAACGTCAAAATGCGCCCGCGTGCGGCGTGGGCGCGCGAAATCAACGCCTTGTCGCTGTCGGTATCGGGCGATGCCGCCAGCACGGCCTGCTGATAGAGCGAGAGCGCCGTGTTCAATCGTTGACTCTGGAGCTTTTCGTCAAAGGCGTCCTGCGCCGACAGACTCGCTCCCTGCGCGAGCGCGAAGAAGATGCGCGGCTCGCCCTGAAACTCTTGCAGCATCGCGCGCAGTTGCGTCTCCGCCTCGGCGTAATTCTTCAGCGCCAATAACTGATCGACCTGCCCCAACTTGTCGAACAGCGCACTGCGTCGCGCGTCCCCGACCGAGTTACTCACTTCCGCCGCGGCGACACCCGCCGCCTTCAGTTTTTCACGCGCGGCGATGTGACGTGCGCGCGGCGTCGCATAGTCGGCGGGGCGCGTCGCTTCGCGCGTCGGGTTGAACGAGGCCATCATGTCGCCGAAGAAGTTGGCGACATCAAAGCCGGACTCTTCCAGCCCGCGCAGTTGCTCGGCGAAAAAGAAGGCGAGCACCGCGCCGCGCTCGTAAGCGTCGGCAAGCTGCGCCGTCGAAGCGTCTTCTATCGCCTGGCGCGCCGCCGCTGATTCTTTCGTGATCTCGGCGCGCGCGGCGTCGCTATTGCCGGTCGCGGTGCGCAGGCGCTCGCTGTTGCGTCGTGCCAGCGCGCCAAGTCGCGCCGTCTCGTTCATCCGCGCATCGGCGGCGGCAACGAGCGAGCGCGACACCGCGAGGAACACGTCGCCGGATACGTCCGGGTCTGTCTTGCGCCGTTCGTCAAGCAGTGGTTTCAACTCGGCGCGCCGTGCCGCAACATCGCGACTGAAGCGACCGACCAGCGGGTCGACGACATACTGTAGGTAAGCGCGGCGCAGTTCGGAAGATGCCGGGTCGATGCCGTAAGGGATGACAGCGTAGTAGTCGTCGCCGAAGATGCGGAAGTTGATGGCGCCGGGCGCTCCGAGCAGATCAGGGACGACGAGAAAGCGGCGCACCTTGTCGCGTGTCGTGAAGACCGGGCGGTTTTTGTCGCCGCGTTTTTTCTCTTTCGCGTTGCGTCGCGCCGCATCGCTCGTCGGCACGCGCTCAGTGATCGAAGTCTGGGGCCGCGTGTGCAGATAAGAGAGCGTCGCGCGCACCATTTCAGCGGTCGCGGGTCGCAACTGAGCGGCGGCCTCGCGGTGGGCGCGCATGTATTCGGACATCCGTTCGGCGATGCCCGATTGCTGATAGAACTCTCGCACCAGCGTCGAAAAATCGAGCACCTCCAACAGCTCAGACGGCAAATCATCGGAGCGTGCGGGAGCCTCGAAGGTCAGCGACGGGCCGAGCACGAAAGCCAGCGTGACGTAACGCGCTACCTGGTCTGCTGGGGTCGCCGTCGTTGACTTCAGACGATACCGCTCGTAAAAGGCACGCAGCCTCCCCCGCAACACGGGATCGAGGTTGGCCTGGTCTTTGCGCACCACGTCGCGGAAGGCCGAAGTTCTCCCACTGGTGGCAGTCGGCTCGAACCCCGCGGCATTGAGCGCCGCCATCATCACGATCAAGCGCGGGTCGGGTTCAAAGTAGACGCCGTACTCCGCCAGGTCGATGCCAACGGCGCGCGGTGTCTGTTGCCTCGGTGATGTCTGCTGCTGCGGCGGCGACGTCGTGCGGGGCGGAGGGGTTGTCTGTTGTGGCTGAGCCTGCGATGGTGAAGCCGTTGATGATGTTGACGGTGGTTGGGCCGTCGTGGTGGGGCGTGCCCCCGGCGGCGATGAAGTCTGCGCCGGCGACGCCAGGGCCAGAGCGTGGCCGAGCGCGAGCACGGCGGCGGTCAGCAAAACATTTCTCTTCTTCATAATTTATAACTGGATAGACAACAAACGAATAAAGATAGCGTGTGACCGTCGGGGAGATGATTCTTCGATTCAAGCATCCGAGCAAAAGTCTACAGAGCCGAGTGATGAGTATCATCGCTGTCGAATCTACCGTCTTGATTGACGTTCACTTTTGCCTTTTACCTTTTTACTTTTGCCTTGATACTTACCTCACCGCTACAGATGCCGACGGTTCCGCGACGGATGCCCGACGCACATGCTCAGCCCACGTCATCAGTCACCGCTGGTTTTCCCCGATGGGCGCGCAACAGCTTCAACGTGATGGGGTAGGCAACCAGCGAACAAACCACCGACAGCACCATGCCACCGATGGCGAACGGGAGCAGCACGTCCCGGCTGTGGGAGAAGAGTTGCCGCCAGTAATCGCCGGAGAACAGGTGCGGGTGCTTGAGGAGGTCTACGCCTTCGCTCGGCAGCGCGAGCGGCCTGCCGGTGACGAATGCCCCGATAGCGTAGGACGCGAGGATAATCGGCACCAGCGTCAGGAACGGATTATTGACGAACGTCCCCACGAAGATCGCAATTTTGTTGAAGCGGAATAGAAAGGCGAGCGCCGTCGCCATGATCGTGTGCAGGCCGAGGAACGGCGAGAAGGCGATGAAGACGCCAATCGAAAAAGCGAGGGCCGTCCGCTCCGGTGGATCATCAATCGCGAGCAGACGGCGGAAAGCATTTCGGAACATGTGCGACAGGGGTCAGGTGTCAGGGGCCGGTGACGGGGAAATGCTTCAACCGGCCCCCGGCTCCGAGGCCCCCATCCACTACTTGTAGCTGTTGAGTGCGGTCGGTTCGTCTTCGTAAACATCGAAGACGGTCAGGAGTTTGGTGATCGCCAGCAGGTCGCGAATCTTCTGCGTCAGATTAAGGAGTTTCAACTGGCCGCCTTCGCGGTTGATAGTCGTGAAACTGGAAACGAGTTCGCCGATCCCGCTCGAATCAACGTAGCTGACGCCGGCGAGATTCAGCAGAATCTTCTTCTTTCCTTCTTCCAGCAGGCGGCGCACGGCGCTACGGACGGCGACGCTGCCTTCGCCAATCGTGATCTTGCCTTCCATGTCAATGACCGTCACATCTCCGGCTTGACGCTCTCGGATATTCAGTTCAGCCATTACGGAAAATCTCCTTCGTGTCAGTTTTCAGTTTCGAGTTTTCAGTTTTCTCGGTTTCCAGAGGTTCGGCCAAACGCTAAAAACTGTCGGCTGAAAACCGAAAACTGCTTGTTATTTATTCTTCGTCATACGAACGACGATGCCGCCTTCGGGGTGACATTCCCACCGCACGTCGTCCATAAAGTTGCGCATGAAAAGGATGCCGCGCCCCGAAGCTTTAAGAAGGTTCTGTGCGTCGGTCGGGTCGGGCACGGCGGCGGGGTCAAACCCATTGCCGCGGTCACGCACTGTAATCACCAAAGCAGTTTCGGAAGTCGTGTAACCGATTTCGACGTTCCGTGTGGCGTCCTGCCGGTTGCCATGCATCACCGCGTTGGTGACGGCTTCGCGCACAGCCATGTCGATGCCGAACAGAGCCTCTTCGCCGAACCCGAAGCGTCCCGCGATTTCAGCCGCTGTCGCTGCCGCCTCGGCGATTGACTCGATGCGGCTCGGCAGAACCTGCTCAATCATCTCTTCAGTCACGATTACGAAGACCGGAGACTTTATCTCTTAACATTGATAGAGAGAACGTTCCGGCGAAGGCGCGCGGCCGTCTCAGAAAACATTGGAAAGCTAACTGTGAAGCTTGGACGGTGTAACACGCTCGCCGCGCGGCTGTCAAGAAACGCTCGCCACCGTCGGGGAGAGCGTCTTCCGAAGTGGAACCGAGGGTGGCAAACAGATTTTGGAAGGCTTGGGGTTTCCATCCTGCTCGGTTCATCATTTAATATGGCGGCATGATCATCCGACCTGCGCGACGCCTTCACGGGTACGTGCCGAGACTGCCCGGCGACAAATCAATCACTCATCGCGCCGCCCTGATTTCAGCCCTCGCCACGGGGAAGACGCGAATCACCAATTTCTCAACGAGCCAGGACTGCACCTCGACACTCGAAGCTTTGCGTCAACTCGGCGTCTCAATCGAACGCGACGGGAGTACGGTCATTGTTGACGGCCTGGGATCAGGAAGCGCCGGACTGCCGCCACGATTCCGCGCCCCGACAGACGCGCTCGACTGCGGCAACAGCGGCTCGACGATCAGGATGCTCGCGGGCGTGCTGGCCGGACAACCGTTTACGTCAGTGCTGACCGGCGACGATTCGCTACGCACGCGCCCGATGAAGCGCATTATCGCGCCGCTCGAAATGATGGGTGCGTGCCTGACTTCCGAAGACGGACGCGCGCCGTTGCGCATCGAAGGGCATCACCCACTGACGCCGATTCGCTACGAAATGCCAATCGCCAGCGCACAGGTCAAATCATGCGTGCTGCTCGCCGGACTTCACGCCGAAGGGCGCACTGAAGTGGTTGAGCGCGGCGCCGTCACGCGCGACCACACCGAGCGAATGCTCAACTGGTTCGGCGTCGAAGTCGAGACTGCGAAGGAAGGAAGTGCCGGCGACGCGGCCCCGTCTTACACCGTCGCAATCGAAGGTGGCGCTCAACTGAGTGCGCATGACATCGCCGTGCCGGGAGACATCTCTTCGTCGGCGTTCCTGCTTGTCGCCGCTTCGATGCTCCCCGTCTCAAGTTTGAAAATAGCGGGCATCGGACTCAACCCGACGCGTGCCAAACTCCTCAAAGTTCTTGACGCGCTCGGTGCCGAGGTGCGCGCGATAAACACTCGCGAAGTGAGCAACGAGCCGGTCGGAGATATTGAGGTGCGCGGCGCCGACCGTCTCGTGCCGCAAACAAAGGGAAGCGAAGCCAACACGTTGCGTGGTTCCATGATCGCCGGCTTGATTGATGAACTGCCGGTGCTCGCTGTGCTCGGCACGCGGGTCGAAGGCGGCCTGGTAATCCGCGACGCGAAAGAGTTGCGCGTCAAAGAGTCTGACCGCATCAGCACGACGGTTGAAAATCTGCGCGCGATGGGCGTGGAGGTCGAAGAGTATGAGGATGGATTCGCAGTGCAGGGGCCGGTGCGTCTGCGCGGCGCGCATCTCAAAGCGCACGGCGACCACCGCATTGCGATGGCTTTTACGGTCGCAGCGCTCGCCGCCGAAGGCGAGTCGTACATTGAGGGTGCGGAGTGCGTCGGCGTCTCGTTCCCGGAATTCTTTCAACTACTCGACTCGGTGACGGAGCGGTGAACGGACAGCAGCGGCGGCGCATCATCATCACCGGTTTCATGGGCGCGGGGAAAACGACCATCGCGAACGCCCTCGCGCGCGAGTTGGGTTGCGAGGCGCTCGACCTCGATGACGTGATTGTTGAAGTCGAAGGTCGCAACGCGCGGACGATCATTGACGAAGACGGTGAGCTGCCGTTCCGCGAAGTCGAGACACGCGCGTTGCGAGAGTTGCTGGAACACCGCACGGCGCGCGTTATTGCGCTTGGCGGCGGCGCGTGGACGATTGAACGCAACCGCGCGCTGATTGGTGAACACGCCTGTCTCACCGTCTGGCTCGACGCGCCGTTCGATCTGTGCTGGCAACGCATCATCCGCGACCGCGACACCGACCGCCCGTTCGCGCGCGACAAGCAAGCAGCGCAAACGCTTTTCACAACGCGGCAGAAGATTTACGGAATCGCCGATTTACGGGTGGACGCGGGACAGGGTAAAAGCGTCGAGCAGATTGTTGAAGAGATAAGCAATAAGGCAGTTGTTCAATAAAGGAATCAAGTAAGATTTAAGTTAGACTTTTTCACTAATCCTTTGTTCTTCAGTTTGTTTTCTGTTGGCGTTCCTAATTTGTTGGAACATACCTTCTAGGCTCATGTAAACAATTGGTGCGTGATAAGCTTCGGGAATGATTTTCCCGATAACCGAGTTGTTAAGTGAAGAAGCGAGTACCTCTTGGGTCGAGAAACATTTTCACCCACGTGGCTTACAGTGCC
>JALZJL010000206.1 GCA_030859785.1 Acidobacteriota bacterium | reverse complement strand
TCAAACGTGACGGGTGACAAGATGAATGCGGAATGCGGATTGATGAAACAAGAAGGAGCACGGGCTTCGCTTAATCTGATAATCCGCAATCGCAGGGTCCGCAATCCGCAATCATCCGGTCTTCATTTAATCTTGAAGAAGCGTTTGATTGAAGCGAGGAGGCCGGCTGAGCCGTTCTCCTGATTCAGCACGACGGTGGCGTTCACGCGCAGGCCGGTGCGGCGTTCGGCGATGGTCTGGCCGAGCGATTCGACCAGGTCGGGGTTGGTGTCGAACAGATGTTTCATCGCTTCGTAGCTGATCTCCAGCACGGTCGTCTCTTCGGCGGCGATGACGTGGGCGGTGCGCGGCTCGCCCGTGAACAGCGCCATCTCGCCGAAGAAGTCGCCGTCGTGCAGCAGGCCGAGCGTCCGCATCTCGCCCTTCTGCACGACCTTCACTTCAACGCGCCCCTCATGGACGACGAACATCGACGCGCCTTCGTCGCCGGCGCGGATGATCGTCTCGCCGGGCGCAAAGACGTGTTTGCTGACAGAGCGTGCGAGCAACTTCAACTCTTCCCCTGTGAGCGGCGCAAAGATGTCGACGGTCGAGAGGCGTTCGACGATGCCGAGGCCGTCGATGGGAGGCTTGCCGTTCGCCGCGCGGCGTTCGATGTTGAGCGTGAGCGTCGGGTGAGGGAAGTGCATGCCGGCGCGACTGAAGGCGTACCAGATACGTTGCCGCACCAGTGCGTCCGTGTCGTTGTAACGCGCATAGTCATCGAGCCAGTATTTGACTTCGTACTCGATGCTGCTTTCGCCGAGGTTGCGGACGCGCACGACTGGCGTCATGTAGCGCAGCACATTGTCGACCTCGCGCAGCGCCTCGCGGACGACGTGCGCCACACGCACCGGCGAGTCGGTGTAGGACGCGCCGAAGGAGACGAGTCGCGCATTAGCATTACCGCGCGGGCAGACCTCAATCGACTCCTTCGATACCTGGCTGTTGCTGACCATCACGACATGATTCTGGAAAGTTCTCAGCTTGACCGCGCGCCACGTAATGCTTTCGACAGTGCCGACCCACTTGCCAACCGTGATCACGTCTCCAACTTGAAACGGCTTGTCGGCGTGCAGTGAGACGCCGGCGAACAGATTGCCGAGCGTATCCTGCAACGCGAGGCCGAGGATGATGCCGAGCAGCGCCGAGCCGGAGAGCAGCGCACCAAATGAAATGTCTTGAAAAAACGACTTGAGGATGATCGTGATGCCGGCGGCGTAG
This sequence comes from Acidobacteriota bacterium, assembly GCA_030859785.1. Taxonomy (GTDB): domain Bacteria; phylum Acidobacteriota; class Blastocatellia; order Pyrinomonadales; family Pyrinomonadaceae; genus JACDEG01. The sequence goes on along the minus strand of JALZJL010000206.1, from coordinate 16,084 downwards.
GCGACAAGGGAAAACATGTCGCGCAGCAAACTCGGCGCTTCATAGCCCTTACGCTTGAGGAAGAGGAAGAAGACCAACTCGCCGACGACACGCACGACAAGGAACGCGACGCCCAGCCATAGTCCGAAGGCCGTCAGTTGCGGCGCCGACAGGAAATCCTTGGACAGTGGCCGCGGTGAGAGTTGCAGCGCAAAGTAGTACGCGAGCGCGAAAAAAGCCGTCGCCACCGCAGGCAGCGTTAATTTATTTTTGAGGTTGGGGTGATTCACAATGACAGTTTCAAAGTCTGATACGTCAAGCGAGTCGGAGGCGGCAGAAACGAAGTTGCCACCGCTTGGCGTGATGTCGACCGGCGCGTTAAGAAATGACCGACGAGAACTTAGCGCCCCCGCATTATAGACGTGGCTGACGGCTGACGCATCATCCGATGCCCGTCCGGCGGGGCCATTCAGTGCTTGGCTGAAGTGGCCGTGAAGTAGCACGACTTGCGGTCTGTGTCGGTTGCTCTGGTCGCCATCCACAGGCTCAAGCCTGTGCTACTGCGAAAACTGAATGGCCCTGGCCGTCCGGCGGCTCGGCTTGTCGAACGCGAGCGGACAGCGTAAATTTCCCCCCTGCCAGCCGATGTTAAGATGACCGGAACTCGGCTCGTCAAGTATACTTGTGCCTTCCCACTTCGGTATTTCTATTCGTTCTGGAGAAACATTCAATGACATCGAATCAATACTCGCCATCCTTTCGGCGCGCTCTGTCGGTGATGCTGCTGATTGTCGCCGTCACCGCCATGCAGACACCGGCATGGCAGGGAGGGACGGCCACCGCTCCGGCGACGGCCTCAATCAAACCGACCGCCAAGGCCGCGGTGCTCTCTGCGTCAGAGCGCGAAGCCGCCGCGCGCGTCAAAGTCGAAACCATCCGCGAAGTGACGACCGCGCTCGTCGCAAGCGAAATGGAGGGGCGCGGGACGGCGACGCCGGGCGGCGAGCGGGCCGCCAAATACCTCGCCGACCGCTTCGCTAAGTTGGGCTTAAAGCCGCTCGGCGACGCAGGCACATACTTACAGGCCGTGAAGTTTAAGAGCACACAGGTGCTTCCCGAATCGACGCTCAAGGCAGGTGACATGACACTTAAGTTCGGCGCAGATTTCGTCCTCGCGCCAATTAATGTCGAGAACGCGGACGCGAGCGGCGGGCTGGTCTTCGTCGGCTACGGCGTCGTCTCAAGCGACCTCAAGCGCGACGACCTCGCCGGGTTGGATGTGAAGGGCAAAGTGGTGATGCTGGCCGGTGGCCGCCCGAAGAACGTCGACGAAGCCGCGTGGAAAAAGGCGGTGACGCCGCAGTCGATGATGATGAGTCTGCTCGGTCGCGGCGCCGCCGGAATCATCATGACCAACATCGGCTCGAAGGATCAGCCGTTTACGCTGCTCGCCGATTACATGTCGCGCCGCAGTGTCGCGCTCATGAGCGGCGGCGGGAATAATCCGCCATTCAAGTTGCCGCCGATTCTGCTTGCCAGCAACGAGGCCGCGGAGAAAATGTTCGCCGGGTCGGGAACGACCTACGCGCAGGCGCTGGCGAAAATCGAGGCCGGCGAATCAGCGTCGCGCGACCTCGGCAAGGCAGTCACCATCGTGGTGCGTGCCAATAAAGATGAAGTCATTGGCAGCAATGTCGCCGGCGTGCTCGAAGGCTCCGACGCGAAGCTGAAAGAACAGGCCATCATCTACACCGCGCACTACGACGCCTATGGCACCAACGCGAAGGGCCAGGTCTTTCCCGGCGCGGCGGACAACGCGCTCGGCGTCGCGGAGATGGTCGCCATCGCCGAAGCTTTCGCCAAAGCTTCGCCGCGCCCGCGCCGCTCCGTCATCTTCCTGGCGGTGACGGGTGAAGAGCACGGACTGCTCGGCGCGAAGCACTGGGCCAACAACCCGACGTGGCCGATTGACAAGGTGGTGGCCGATCTCAACTTCGACGGTATCGGCACGGAGGTGTACGGACCAGTTAAGAAGATCGTCGGCTTCGGCGCGGAGCACTCCGACCTCGGCGCGGTGCTCGATGATGTGGCGACGGCAACCGGCAACATGATTACGCCCGACCCGCTGCCGGAAGAGAATGTCTTCTACCGCTCTGACCATTATGAGTTCGTCAAGAAAGGCGTCCCGGCGTTGATGCTGATGGGCGGCCCGGACATTGATGAGCAGTCGTACATCGCGCGGATGAAAAAGTGGATGGAGACGGATTACCACAAGCCGACCGACACGATCCGCCCCGACTGGAACTGGGACGGGCCGCGCGGCCTGTCGGTGGTCGGACTCGTCATCGGAATGCGCATCGCCAACAACGAGGCGCTCCCTCAATGGCTGCCGTCTTCGCCGTTCAATAAACTGCGCTCCACCGCGGCACCCGCCACCACGGGCGCGAAATAAACGCTTAACCACAAAGGCACGAAAATCAAGGCAAAAGTAAACAGTTTTTAGTTTTGAGTTTTCGGTTTTCAGCTCAAAACTAAAAACTAAAAACTGTTTATTTGCCTTCCTACTTAACTCCCTCTCTTATGCAGACTGTCGGAACAGAATGGCTGATTGATGCAACGGGCTGCGACGCTGCTGTGCTGTGCGATCTGGAACGAGTGCGCGCCGTGTTTGACCGCGTCGTTTCTGATCTGAATCTGCATGTCGTCGGCGTCGCGCAGTGGCATCAATTCCCGCCGCCGGGCGGCATCACCGGCCTCGCCCTCCTCTCGGAATCACACCTCGCTTGTCACACGTATCCGGAACTTGGCGTCGCGACGATCAATCTCTACTGCTGCCGGGCGCGGCCCGCATGGGAGTGGGACGCGCGACTGAGCGAGATGCTCGGCGCGACCGAGGTCATCATCCGGGTCGTCGAGCGCGCGCATCTCGCATCGACCGCAATCGACATCAATCAAGCAGTTGAGCTTAACGAGGCGGCGCGCTCCGTCAGCCGGCGCGGAGGCAAACTGTGATGGCGACGCTCGAGGCGAACTGCCCGGCGTGTGGCGCAGAGATTAAATTCAAAAGAGGCGCGTCCGTGGTGGTCGTCTGTGAGTATTGCAATTCGGTCATCGCGCGCACCGACCGTGCGCTCGAAGATTTGGGCCGGGTCGCTGATGTGGTCGAGTCCGGCTCGCCGCTGGAGATTGGTCTGAAGGGCGTCCACCGCGGCGTCGCATTCGAGTTAACCGGACGCGCGCAAGTGGGCCACGCGGCAGGCGGCATGTGGGACGAGTGGTACGCGGCGTTCGCCGACGGGCGGTGGGGCTGGCTTGCCGAAGCGCAGGGTCGTTTTCATCTGACGTACAGAATCTCGACGCCCGTCGCGGTGCCACCGTTCGACACGCTCGAACCTGGAGCGGTCGTGCCTGGCATCCCCGTCGCGGTGCCGCTCGTCGTCGCCGAGCGCGGTGAAGCACGCCTCATCGGCGCCGAGGGCGAAATACCGTACCGCCTCGTACCCGGCGAGACATATCGCTACGCTGATCTGTCCGGACAGGGCGGAACGTTTGCGACAATTGACTACGGCGAGACGCCGCCGCTCTTGTTCATCGGGCGCGAAGTAACACTAGCCGAACTCGGCGTCGCCGAGACGGCAGCGCGCGGGACCGAACGCGAAGCGCGCCGCGTCGCCGTCGGACAACTGCAATGCCCGAAGTGCGCCGGGCCGCTTGAGTTGCTGGCTCCCGACAAGACAGAGCGCGTGACGTGCCCAAACTGCGGCTCGCTGCTCGACATCAATCAGGGTCGCTTGCGCTTTCTGAAATCACTCGAACAGGGCAAGTTCAAGCCCACCATTCCAATCGGCGCGGACGGGGAATTCAAGGGCGGGCGAAAGTTCACCGTCATCGGCTTCATGGTGCGCAGCGTCGAGTTCGACGGCACGCGCTACTTCTGGGAAGAGTATCTGCTATACAACCCGGCCAACGGATTTCGCTGGCTGGTGCAAAGCGACCATCACTGGAGTTTTGTCGAAGGCGTACCGCTCGGCGAAGTGGTCGACGGCGAGAAGACGGCGAAGTTCCGCGGGCAGACTTTTAAAATCTTTCAGGATGCGGCGGCGCGTGTCGAACACGTCGTCGGCGAATTTTATTGGAAGGTGACAACCGGCGAACTGGTCCGCGCCGTCGATTACGTGCGCCCGCCGCAGATGCTTTCGAAAGAAGTCTCCGGCATCGTCGGCGGGAGTCAACGTCGCCGACCAAAAGAGCGACAAACACCGACGGCATCACCCCCGGCGTCACCATCTACATCGCCGGCGCTCGAAGCGGCGGAGATCAATTGGTCGCTCGGCACATACGTTTCGCGCCGCGACGTGAGCAAGGCATTTAAGCTCGACGGCTCATTGCCGGCCCCCGTCACCATCGCGCCGAATCAGCCGTTCCCGCACACGGGCATCTACAAATACTGGGTGCTGTTTCTATTCCTGGCGTTTGTTGCCGGCATCGTGACGTTGATCGCTGACGTCAATCGCGAGGTGCTCGAACAGACCTACACGGTGCAGCGCCCGGTGGCTGTCCCGGCAGCGAACTTCGGCAGCAGCTTTCCGACGCGAGCGACGGGCACCACCGACGGTGCGACGCCCACTCCGCAAGTGACGCCGGCTGTAGCGTCTGCTCCCGGCCAAAGCGACGACGCGCAGGTGATTTTCACCGAGCCTTTCGAACTCGTCGACCGGCAGAACGTTCGGGTTTCGGGCCGCGCGAATGTCGACAACAACTGGCTCTACGTCGCCGGCGATTTAATTAACGAAGAGACCGGCCTGGTGCAGCAGTTCGAGTTGCCGATTGAGTACTACTCCGGCGTCGAGGATGGCGAGTCGTGGACTGAGGGCGAACGCGACCCGGCGGCTCACCTCTCGTCGCTGCCCGCCGGCAAATACACGATGCGGCTCGAAGTGCAGTGGGACAAGGAGCGCCCGCCCGCCGCCGCGGTGCTGACAGTTAAACTGGAACAGGGCGTCGCGCGCGGCGTCAACTTCTTCCTCGCGCTCTTCGCACTCTCGGTGCTGCCTCTCATCGTGCTCGTCAAACAGATCATGTTCGAGTGGCGGCGCTGGCAGGACAGCAGCTTCAACCCGTACCAGTCGGGCGACGGCGATGATAGCAATGGCGGTGATAGCGATGGCGGGGACGAGTGATGAGCGCGCAGGACGGCAATGCCTTTCTTCCTGTCTCCTGTATTCTGTCTGTCGATTTCGGAGTACGCATTGATGCTGACTAAACTCTATCTTCTTGTTGGCGCTGGCATCCTCGCGGTCTACGCGGTCGCGGCGTGGAACGGTTGGGAGATCAGCACCGCGCCGCGGCAGACGCTGTCAGCGGATGTGCGCAACTCGCCGGGCGGCTACCGCTCGTTTCATTTTTGGCACTCTGGATACCGTGGAGGAAAGTGATGCTCACTGAAACACTCTCGACGCGCGCCGGCTTTCTGATTCCAATCGCGCAACTGCCCGAACTCGTCATTTCGTCGCTCGTGTTCTCCGCCATCGGGATCATCCTGTTCGCACTGGCGTATTACACCATCGTCAAGGCGTCGCCGTTCTCGATTCGCAAAGAGATCGAAGAAGATCATAACGTGGCGCTGGCGATTGTCATCGCGTCCGTCATCATCGGCATGGCGCTGATCGTGTCGGCGGCGATCCACGGATGAGTCAATTGCGGATTGCGGATTGTGGATTGAGGATTGGAGGCATGAGTGCTTATGAATTCTTAATCCGCAATCCGCAATCCGCAATCCGCAATGCCCATGAACCGCACTCCGATTCTGTTTCTCAACGTCTTAGTCATCGCGACCTGCGGGCTGATTTACGAGTTGCTCGCAGGGACGCTCGCCAGCTATGTGCTCGGCGATTCGGTGACGCAGTTCTCGCTGATCATCGGCATCTATCTGTTCGCGCTTGGGGCCGGCGCGTGGCTCTCTGGCTGGATCGACACGGAACTGGCGCGCAAGTTTATTGATGTCGAACTTGGCGTCGCCATCCTCGGTGGATTGAGCGCGCCGTTGCTGTTTTTGAGCTTTGCGCACCTCAGTTATTTTCAGGTCATTCTGTACGGGCTGGTCTTCACCATCGGGACGCTCGTCGGCTTAGAGATTCCGTTGTTGATGCGACTCCTGAAGGATCATCTCGACTTCAAAGAGTTGGTCGCGCGTGTGCTCGCCTTCGACTATGTCGGGGCGCTCGCCGCGTCGCTGTTGTTCCCGCTCTTCTTGGTGCCGAAACTCGGATTGGTGCGCACGTCACTCGTCTTCGGAATCCTGAACGCGAGTGTCGGTTTGTGGAGCACATGGCTGATGCGCCCGCTCATCAGGGGCAGCGTGACGGGGCTGCGGGTGCGTGCAAGTATCGTCATCGCGCTCCTTGCGATCTGTGTCATCAAGGCCGATATGCTGACCTCGCTCGCCGAAGACGCGATGTTCGCCGACGACATCGTGTACGCGCGCACCACGCATTACCAGCGTATCGTCGTGACGCGCGGACGCGCCGGCTTCCAACTCTTCCTCAACGGCAATCTTCAATTCAGTTCCGCCGACGAATACCGTTACCACGAAGCGCTGGTTCATCCGGCGATGACACTCGCTGAGAATGCGCCCCGCCGCGTGCTCGTGCTCGGCGGCGGCGACGGCCTCGCGGTGCGCGAGATTTTGAAGTACCCGTCAATCGAATCGGTGACGCTCGTTGATTTAGATGAAGAGATGACGAATCTCTCTCGCCGCTTTCCGCCACTTGCGGAGTTGAATGGCCGCGCGCTCGAAGACCCGCGCGTGCACGTCGTCAACCGGGACGCGATGATTTGGCTTGAAGAACCGTCGGAGCCGTATGACGCCGCGATCATTGATTTTCCCGACCCCAACACATTCGCGCTCGGCAAACTCTACACGACCCGCTTCTATCGTCTGTTGAAAGCGCGCCTCGCGCCCGGCGCCGGCGTCAGTATTCAATGCACGTCGCCGCTGTTCGCGCGCACGGCTTTCTGGTGCATCATCAGAACCATCGAGGCCGCGGGCTTCGCCGTCAGGCCATACCAAACTGCCGTCCCGTCATTTGGCGTGTGGGGTTTCGCGCTCGCCCGCGTCGAGCCGTTCGATGTTCCGTCGCGCGCACCATCCGACATGCCTCTGCGCTTTCTTGACGATCAAGCCATGAGCGCGCTGTTCGCCCTCTCCGTCGACCTCGGCCCCGTGCCCGTCGAGATTAATCGTTTAGACAATCAAGCGCTGGTTCGCTACTACGAAGCGGAGTGGCGGCGGTATGAATGACAATCAAGGCAAAAGGCAAAAGTAAAAAGGCAAAGGTGAAAGCAAGCAGCCTCTCAAGACGCGAATTGCTGGCCGCTTTCCTGGGTGTTCCCGTGGCGCTCGCGGCGTGCCGGTCGAGTGCCGCGCCGCGTTTTCCCGAAGGCTCAATCGTCGGCGCGTCGGACGCATTCGGTCACAGGTTACGTGACGGCCAGAGGGTCGAGCCGCCGGCTGATGCCTGGCAGCATGTCAACGTCGTCATCGTCGGTGGAGGCATCGCGGGGTTGACGGCGGCGTGGCGTCTGTTGAAGGCGGGCGAAGAAGATTTCGTCGTGCTCGAACTTGAATCCGTGCCGGGCGGCACGTCGCAGAGCGGCAGTGATTCGTCAATCGTGCCGTACCCGTGGGGCGCGCATTACCTTCCGGCACCGATGAAAGAGAATGCCGCGCTCGTTGAGCTACTCGATGAAATGAACGTGCTCGAAGGGCGCGATGCCGACGGTGAACCAGTCGTCGCCGAACAGTTTTTGTGTCGCGACCCGGAGGAGAGAGTTTTCTACAAAGGCCGCTGGTACGAAGGTCTCTATCTGCACGCCGGTCAAAACGCCGTCGACGTGGCGCAACTCGCCGCCTTCAACCGCGAGGTTGACGGTTGGGCTGCGTGGCGCGACCGACGCGGGCGACGCGCGTTCTCGATCCCGATTGCGACCGGCTCCAACGACGCGGAAGTGACGGCACTCGACCGCATCACGATGGATGAATGGATGAAGGAGCGCGGGTTCAACTCGCCGCGCCTGCGTTGGCTAATTGATTATGCGTGCCGCGATGATTACGGACTGACGGTTGAGCAGACGAGCGCGTGGGCCGGACTCTTTTATTTCGCGTCGCGGATGCGCGCGCCGGGCGACGAGGCGCAGTCACTGATTACGTGGCCGGAAGGGAACGGGCGCTTGGTCGCGCATCTCTATCACAAAGCACGCACAAAGGTACGGCTCGGACTCGCCGCCTCAGAAATCATTCCGATGGGTGAAGGGAATCGTGCGAGTGTCGATGTCGTCGCGCTTTCGAGTGACGGGCGGAGCGCGGTCGGCTTTCATGCGCGAAAAGTAATCTTCGCCGCGCCGCACTTTCTGACAAAGTATCTGATTCGCCCGTACGGAGAGAGCGCGCCGCCGACGCATGTCGCGGAGTTTCAATATGGTGCGTGGATGGTCGCGAACCTGTTCCTCAAAGACCGCCCGTCGAGTGTCGGCTTCCCGCTCGCGTGGGACAACGTGCTATATGAAAGCCCATCGCTCGGCTACGTCGCCGCGACGCATCAGCGCGGACTGGACCGCGGCCCGACCGTCTTCACGTATTACTATCCGCTGTGCGACGACGACCCAAGCGCCGCGCGCCGACGGCTGCTCGAAGCGGATTGGAAGTCGTGGGCCGACGTGACGCTGACCGATCTTTCGCGTGCGCACCGCGAGATTCGCTCGCTCACCGAACGGCTCGACGTGATGCGTTGGGGGCACGCGATGATTCGTCCGCGCCCCAACTTCATCTGGAGCGGCGCGCGCCGTCGAGCCGTCGAGCCATATCGCTCAATCCACTTCGCGCACACCGACTTAAGCGGCATCGCGTTGTTTGAAGAAGCGTTCGATCACGGCATCAGGACAGCGGAAGAAGTGTCGGCGGCGCTGGCTTGAGGACTGAAAAAATACTATCACCGCTGAGCACGCACCGAAACTTTCCGCCTTTGTGTTAGTCAGTCGTCATTTGTTGATCTGTGCTTCGAGCGAACGGAGCGCGCGCTCCAGCATCGTGCGGTGGGTCGGATTGGTGGCGCGCTGGAGTTGCTCAACTGTGCGCGCGTGCGACAGCCGCAGCGACTCTTCTCCAACCCGCCGGGCGCTTTCGGTGGAGGTCAGGTTCTCTCGCTCGGCGCGCTCTTCAGCGAACGTCTGCTCGCGCTCAACTGTGTCTTCCATCTGTCCGGCGAGGTCGTCGCCGTCCCATCCTGGTGGAGCCATCGTTGTTTACCTCTCATCCTTTCTGCTGTTCGTAAAAAGCCGTGACCGCCGCCACCGCGCCATCGTGCATCCGCTCCGGGCGGACATACGGCCAATGCTTTTCAAAATCCCCCTCGGTCGCGCCGGGCGTTAACATGAAATCAATTCGCTCCCGACTTTTGAGCCACTGCTCGGCCCACTGCCGTAACTGCGGATCGCGGTTCAGCGCCGTCCGCGCGGCGTGTACACTGATTGTTTGTTTTTCGGAACTCATGTGGTGCGCCTCCCATACTGCTCGCCTATTGTACTCGTGTTCGCCGCCCAACGTTTGTTCGAACTGAGTTAGTGCGACAACAGCCGTGAAAAGTTTAAGCGCACCCTCCCACATGGTCGGCCATTTGGAATTGAAGATGGTGGCAATTTCGATTTCCTTAATGGGAGATTGATAGTCACTTACCCGGCCCCGAAGCAGTTACCCAAGCGTGAGGGTTGATCTGAATTTCTATGCCATATCCATCGCGGAGTCAATGATAGTTGAGCGTTCAAAGCAACTGAAGCCTTGCTTGACACGGAAGCATCCCGCTTGCTGTAATCGCTTTTCCCCTTCAGAGCATGTTAAGCGCGTGCGTTTTCCGGACGACGGAGGTTGGGTCGAAGTGCCTGCGAACGAACTCATCTACGATTGGAACATGGTCGAGCCGACCGCCGCCGCACCGTCGCGGCGCATCAGCTTTGACGACGAGACGCTGCGCGACGGCCTGCAATCGCCGTCGGTGCGCGAGCCTTCGGTCGAGCAGAAAATCGAGTTGCTGCATTTAATGAACACGCTCGGCATCGATACAGCGGACATCGGATTGCCGGGCGCGGGCGGCACCCACGCGGCTGGCGTCGAGCGGCTCGCGCGCGAGATCGTCGAACAGAAACTCTCCATCCGCCCGAACTGCGCGGCGCGCACACACCGCAATGACATCACGCCGATTGTTGAAATCTCGCAGCGCGCCGGAATCGCGATTGAAGCCTGCACCTTTATCGGCTCGTCGCCGGTGCGCTTCTACGCAGAGGACTGGACGCTCGACCGTCTGCTGCACTTGACCGAGGACGCGGTGACGTTCGCCGTCGGTCAGGGGCTGCCGGTGATGTTTGTGACGGAGGACACGACGCGCGCCGACCCGGAGACGCTTCGTGCGCTCTACACGACGGCGATCAGGTGCGGCGCGCGTGCGGTGTGCGTCTGCGATACGGTCGGGCACGCAACACCGGACGGCGCGCAGAGCGTCGTGCGCTTCGTCAAAAAGATTATCGCGGAACAGGGCGAGCCGGTGCGCCTCGATTGGCACGGGCATCAGGACCGCGGCCTCGGCGTTATCAACTCGATTGCGGCGATTGAAGGCGGCGCGGATCAGGTGCATGGCTCGGCTATCGGCGTCGGCGAGCGCGTCGGCAACACGCCGATGGATCAACTACTCGTCAACCTTAAGTTGATGGGCTGGATCGACAATGATCTGCGACGCCTGCCGGACTATTGCCGCGCGGCGGAGTCGGCCTGCGGGTGGACGATTCCGGTCAACTATCCGGTCTTCGGGCGTGATGCCTTCCGCACCGCAACCGGCGTCCACGCGGCAGCGGTTATCAAAAGCTATCGCAAGGGAGACACTGAACTCGCCGACCTTATTTATTCGGGCGTGCCCGCCGGACTCTTCGGCTTGCGCCAAATCATTGAGGTCGGCCCGATGAGCGGTCGGTCGAACGTCATCTATTGGCTGGAGACGCGCGACATCGAGGCGACCGAAGAGCGCGTCGCGCGCATCTTCGATCACGCCAAGAAAGCTTCGGCGGTGCTCACCGAAGACGAAATGATGCGGCTCGTATAACCACCAGGGGTGGGCGTGAAGCGCGTGGACAAAGCGTCGCTTTCATCTCATAGTACTCGGCACTCATCTCCATGTTCATTCCTTCCATCGCGCCCGTCTTCGCGCCCGACCGAACAGTGCATCAACTGCTCGCGGACATACGGGTACAGCGCGCGTTCCGGTTCTTCGAAGAGCATGCCGACGATATTACCGAAGAGCATGCCGCGATCTGCGCGATTCCAGCGCCGCCATTCGGCGAGGTAGAGCGCGCCGCGTATCTCGTTGAAAAATTTCGCCAATATCAACTCACCGAAGCAGGCATCGACGTCGAAGGAAACTGCGTGGCGTTGCGGCGTGGGCGTGACACCGGCCCGCTCCTCGTGGTCAGTGCACATCTCGACACGGTCTTCCCGCCGGAGACTGACTTCGCCGTCCGCCGCGCTGAAGGAAAGTTGTTCGCGCCGGGGATCGCCGACGACGGCTGTGGGCTGGCGGCGCTCGTCGCGTTGCTGCGCGCGTTGGAAGAGTGCGCGGTCGTCACGGAAGGTTCGCTACTGTTTGTCGGGACGGTCGGCGAAGAGGGCGAGGGGAATTTACGCGGCGCACGCCACCTGCTGACCGATAGTCGTTGGGCGAAGAAGGTCGACACCTTTCTCAGTCTCGACGGGCCGGGCGTCGAGCGCATCACGAACTGCGCACTCGGCTCGCGCCGTTACCGCGTGCGCTTCAGCGGCACGGGCGGTCATTCATGGGGCGACTTCGGCGCGGCCAATCCGGTGCATGCGCTGGGGCGCGCCGTCGCGCGGCTGACGTCGTACCCGGCCCCGGCGCGACCACGCACGACATTCAATGTCGGGCGCGTGGAAGGAGGCGCGGGCGTCAACGTGATTGCGCGTGAGGCGTCGATGGATGTCGACCTGCGCTCCGAGTCGGCAGAGGAGTTGGGTCGCCTCGACGCCTTCTTCCGCCGCGCGGTGCGTGAAGCGGCGGACGACGAAAACGCCGCGCGCCGCTCCAACTCGCCGCCACTCGAACTCGAAATGAGACTGATCGGAGACCGACCGAGCGGCGAGACATCGCCGCAGTCACGCCTGGTGCGCGTCGCGGAGGAAGCGACGCGCGCTCTCGGTCACACGCCGCGCCTCGACTGTTCATCGACCGACTCGAACATCGGCATCTCTCTCGGCATTCCGGCGATCACCATCGGCGCCGGCGGAGCGTCGGGGAATTCGCACACGCTCGATGAATGGTACGATCCGCGCGGGCGCGACATCGGTTTGAAGCGCGCGCTGCTGGTGATGCTCGGCGTCGCCGGGTTATCCGGGGTCGGATCGTTGGCGGGTGATTAATCTTTCGGGATCGTGTTGCGACTAAACGCGCCTTATCCAATCTAACGGGTTTCGCTTGGCATGGAAACACGCAAGCACGATGATGCTTTCTTCTTTGACGATGTAGAAAAGCATGTACGGAAATTTACGCAGGAACGCGCGATGAACCTGTTCATGCACGATGGGGAAAGCGAGCGGGCTTCTCTTCACTCCCGCTAAACAAGCTTCAGCTGCACGCAGAAACTCAAGACCCAGACCTTCGCTCTTTGCTTCATACCAATCAAAGGCATCTTGAATTTCGCGGGCTGCTTCCGGACGAACAATGATTTGATACGTCATGCGGACTTCCGCACCTTGTCTCTCAACTCATCCCAGGAAACGCCCTCGTCTGGATTTTGGGCATACGCTTGCAAGCGGCGGTCAAGTTCCTGTCTTTGTTCATCCGTCACCGGCACAGACTCTGGAGAAACAGCGATGCTGTCCCAAATGTCCTCCGCCAACTGAATACGTTCGGCAACGCTCAACTGCATGATGTCTGAAATTTGTGTGCTCATAACGAGCGTAGGTTAAGACTTCGTACTTATTCATGCAAGTGGTAGAAACACGGAAGGCATCAAACGCCGGTGTATGTCTGATGCCAATCAGAGGTACTAACTGATAGGCTTTTCTGAGTAAGAAAGTTGTTAGATCGGTTGCGCCAGTGCCTTTCTTTATTGCTACCGACAGCAATCCGTGCAAACCCCCTCGCCATTCCTTTTAGGACATGGTAGTTGGTAAGCAACACACCCGGACGTACAAAGAAACCGCTGCCTTGAGAAACATTCTTACCATCATCACATATGATTAGCGGGACAGCGGGCAAGGCTCGACGAGCAATTTGTTGAGCAGAAAGCTCGACGGGATCCAGATATTTTTCTAAATCGTCCGCAGAGAGATTACCTCCTGATGGGTTACTTTGAGTCACACCAAGCTGTGCATTCGCACACAAACAAACAAATAGCCAATCCAAAGATGACTGTAGCAATTGTTTTCATAAGCCTTCGTCTCATTCAGCAATTTCTATTGAAGTTTGTTGAATTGGCTCAGTGTCGTTTGGATTTCCGGTGGGAATTAGTTGATTGGGATGGTGACCACGGTCGAACCGGCTTTGCCGGCGGGGAAGCGCTTGCCGCGCGCGATGCGGACGGCGGTTCCGGCATAAGCCTCTGCGCCGGGACTTGAACCGGCGACCGAGGCTTGCGTCACGCGACCGGCGTCGTCGTACATCACACTAACCTTGACTGACTTCGGCCCAGCGACGACCGGCATCGGTTGCGCACCCGCCGCCTTCTTCGCCAAATCTTGGGCCTTACGCGCGCGCATCATCTCACGCTCGCGAGCTTCGCGCCGCGCGGCGACCGCTGCCGCGTCGTCCGTCGTTGTGTTGCCACCCGTCGATGAGGCGTCAGCCGGGGAACTGGGTGCCGGTGCAGTGGAACGCGCGGCGGATTCGACGGGAGTCGGGAGGCGTGCCCCGGCTGCCTCCGGTTGCGCGGCTGAATTCACAGGGGCTGTGTTGCTTTTGCCGAAGCGGCCCGACAGCGGAATCGCGACCACGGCGCAGACCAATACGACGCACACCACGGCGCCCACTGTCATCCATTTCGTGCCGCCGCGAGTGGTACTGTCAACCATCATCGCGAACGGCACGGTGGCAGAATCGCTTCTCTTAGCGGATGCTTTACTTGGTGGCGTGACGGTGGCTGCCTGCTTCGATTTTTCTGACGCCAGCAAATCTTCTTCGTCCAGTGAATTGGTGTCACTGACTCCGCTGAAGGCTTCCGCTTCGGACGGCGAAGCGCCTTCGTCGAGACGGCGCAAACCTTCGAGCACGACTTGCGTCCACGGCTGTTGGATCGTGCGGCGCAACGGTTCGAAGTCGGAACTGAAGTCGAACGCCGCGTTCGCCAGCGTCAGCGCGAAGTAAACGGCCTCAATCCCGTTCAGCGTCCCGACTTTGGCGTCCACCAACTCACCGTTCTTGATGAAGAAGAGGCCATGTCCATGGTGAAAATCAATCTTGAGCCGCCCGGTCTTGCGCTGATTGCAGAAGAATTCGATCAGTTCCGCGAGCGACATATCGCTGAGTTGTCCGGTCAGTGCCATGAAACATTCCTTAATGGTGTGATGGTGGAGGGGATTAGCCTTGCGCCGCTGTCGAGGCAACCGTGGGCGTAATAGTTTGCGCTGGCATGTTATTTCGGCAGGGCGAAGCTGTAGCTGATGGTGCCCGCGACCTTTACCGGCTGTCCGGAAAGAAGCGTCGGAGTGAAGCGCGCCTGGAGCGCTGCTCGCTCCGCTGTTTGATATAACATTGACGGCCCACTGGCTGCTTTGGCGGAGATAACTTTGCCTGAAGCGTCGATCACGACTTCGACGGCCACGGTGCCTGTGGCGCGCACGCGCTTGGCGATTTCAGGGTAGATTGGCGGCGGAAGATTCGTCGCTCTGCCGTTCAAAAGTCCGCCGGAGATCGGCTTGATTGGCCCTCTCACAATCGGTTTGACCGGAGCCTCGCCGTCAACCTTAACCATTTCCGCGTTGCCGGAAGCCGTGGTGCTGACGAACTCCGAAGAGACCGCCGCGACATTTGCTTGTTTGACTATGGAAGCTGTCGGCAGCGCCGCTGCTTTGTTGTTAGTCACAGTCATCGAAACCACTTTGGCAACACCGCTCTTTAACGCCGGCGCAGAGGGTTTGCCGTTCTGCTTAGCGAGAGACGTGGCTGACAGTGCAACGGGCACCGAGGATGCTACGTTCGCAACGGCGGAGTTGGTCGCCGGGTCGGGCCGAACCATCTTCGAAACGTTCTCTTCGAGATAGTAAGCGATCACCCGGTAGGTCGTTTCGGTCGGCTCGTAAGTGACTTTACCGCCCTCGACAACCGCTACCCCAGTCGTCATCTTTGTCCAGTTACCGACTTGGTCGAACTCGTACGAATAGGCTTCCTGCGTCATCACCGACCCGTCAGCGTGATGCAACTTCATCTCGACCATGTTGCCTTTGTCGTCGTACTTGTAAACCTCTCTGCCCGTCAGCGACCCGCCAGCGGTGAGGAAGTACGCGGTGTCTACCTTGCTGCCCTTGAGGTCGTACGTCGCTGTTTCCAGCACCGCGCGCGGCCCTTCGACGGGCTGCCCGCCCTTGGTCGTGATCTTCGCCGTTTCGGTGCGGACACGGCGCACCGGGCCGGCTAAGCCGTCCTGCTCACGGTCGCTGTTCGAGTCGGCGAAAACCCGCCAAGGCTGAAATCCTGGGGCCACGAAAATCTGTTCGCTGTGGGCCGGGAAACAAAAGCCGGAAAATAAAAAACAGACGCTCAGTAACATCAGGCTTGTTCGTTTCAGCATGTTTTTCTACTCCTAAAATTTTTCACGCGGATGTGGTTAGTCAGGGATGAGCCGGAAAGCAACTCGGATTTTCAGCCGCCAGCTTCAATCGTCAAGACTGAAGCGTGATAGTTAGCCGATCACACGATTGTTTGAATTCGTGAATTCAACTTGTAAGTGCAACTCGGTTAACTGCTCAGAGGACGCCGGTTAGTGTCTCCGGTTAGGGGCATAACTGTTGCAGGCAAAAGGGCTTCAAAAACAGTCGAGCGACCTTACCGCTGCG
>JALZJL010000156.1 GCA_030859785.1 Acidobacteriota bacterium | reverse complement strand
CTGCCGCCAATGGCTGTCCGCTCTCACCTTCCACCGCTCAGTAAGAAGAATCCAATTCTCTTTTTCTACCGGATAAACGGAATGAGTAATCTAACCAGCGCGACGATCACGAAGACGCCGACCACGTCGAGCAGGATGCCGTAGCGGATCATCCGCGTCAGCGGGACATAGCCGGAGCCGTAGACGATGGCGTTGCACGGCGTCGAGACGGGGAGCATGAAGCCAAGGCTCGCGCCCAGCGTCGCGCCGAGCGCCGGTTCCAGCGGGTCGGCTCCCTGCGCGCGTGCAATCGCGATCACGACGGGGACGACCATGTTCGCCGAAGCAGTGTTCGATGTAGCTTCGGAGACGATCACGGCGACCAGCACCGACGCGAACAACAGACCGAGACCGCCACTCACCGGCAGTAGCCCAGTCAACCCGCGCCCGATCGCTTCGGCCAGCCCGGTCTGAAACGACAACACACCGAGCGCGAAGCCACCGCCATACAGCAGCACCACACCCCAGTCGATCTTAACCGCCTCTTCCCAAGTGATGGCACGTGCGCCACTCTCATCACCAGGCAGCAAAAACAATAACCCTGCACCGACCACCGCGGCGACCGCTTCCGGCACGCTGCGGTTGATCGTTTGGTAGATGTCACTTCTGTCTCCGAAAGCAAGCGCGATGATTCCGGGCACGACCCACAGCGCAACCGTCACAAGGAATGCAATCAACGTCGAGCGCTGCCCGCGCGTCCACGCGCCGAGTCGTTCCTTTTCGCTGCGCAGCATCTCGCTACTGCCCGCGATTTCACGCACCCCGGCGCGGCACAGCGTGTTGAGATAAAAGAAGAGATACAGGAAAAGAATGATGACGATTGGCGCACCGATCATCGTCCATTTAAAGAACGAGATTTCGACGCCGAGCAGTTGGCGGATGAAGCCGAGTCCGATGACGTTCGGCGGCGTCCCAATCGGCGTCGCAAGTCCGCCGATGGATGCGGCGAACGAAGTCATCAGCATTAGACCGGTCGCATAGCGGCGGCTGATCGGGCTACCGCCGGCGCGCTCATTGTCGAACAGGAAAGCGAGAATCGCCATCCCGATGGCGAACATCATCGCGGTCGTCGCGGTGTTGGAAATCCACGCCGAGATGAACGCCGTCACCGCACCAAACGCAAACAGGATGCGACTCGGACTCGCGCCAACCCACTTGATTGACAACACACCGAAAGCCAGACGGCGGTCGAGTCGGTGCAGGAAGATTGCCCGCGCGAGAATGAACGAGCCGATGAACAGAAACATCAACGGGTCGGCGAATGGCGCGAACACATCCTTCGCCGGCGCAACCCGTAGCACGACGCAGCCAGCCGCGCCGAGCAGCGCCGTGACGGGCAGCGGCAGCGCCTCCGTCACCCACAGCACGATGACCGTTGCCATCACCGCCGCCAGACGGTGCGCCTCTGGCTTCAACCCCGCAAGCGGCAAGAGCAACACGATTAAGAAAACTATGGGTGCGAGCGCGAATCCGACCACGCGCCGCACGCGCTCGAAACGCGCCTCGGCGTCGCTGACCCGCTCAACCACGAGAGATTCAATGTTCATCAGATATTTGAATGCCGCGCAGGTGGGCGCGGACTACAACTGAATATTGTAGGTCTTGATTTTGGAGTTGAGCGTCGTCGCGTTCATGCCGAGCAGTCGCGCGGCACGTGATTGATGGCCGCCGGTCTGCTCCAGCGCGCGACGGATCAAATCGATTTCAAAGCGGCGCACCTCGTCGTAGAAGTTGACGCCGCGCCCGACTTCCATCGCGGCGGCGGCGCTACTCGTCGCGCTCGCCGAGGCACCGAGCGTCTTCTGCGGGTCGGCGATGTCTTTCGGCAGACACTGGAGCGTGACTTCATCGCCGGGCACGATGACGACGGCGCGCTCGATGACGTTCTCCAATTCACGCACGTTGCCGGGCCACGAGTAGGCTTCGAGCCGCGCTAGCACGTCCGGCGATAGTTGGTCTGAGACGTGGCGATTATTCTCTTCGTTGTACTTGCGGATGAAGTGCTGCGCAAGCGCCAACACATCTTCGCGCCGCTCGCGCAGCGGTGGCAACTCAATCGGCACGACGGCGAGCCGGTAGTAGAGGTCTTCGCGAAAGCTGCCCTGCCGCACCGCCTCCTTCAAATCAATGTTGGTCGCTGCGATGATTCGGACATCGACGCGGCGCGGAGTCACATCGCCAAGCGGCGTGAACTCGCGCTCTTGCAGCACGCGCAGCAGTCGCGCCTGCGTCTCAGGTGGGATGTCACCGATCTCGTCAAGGAACAGCGAGCCGCCATCGGCGACTTCGAACAGACCCTTCTTCGCCGCGACCGCGCCGGTGAACGCGCCGCGCGTGTGGCCGAACAACTCCGACTCCAAAAGCTCAGACGGAATGTTCGACGAGTTAACGGTGACGAAGGATTTCGCGGCGCGCTGACTCTGCTCGTGAATCGCTTTCGCGATTAACTCCTTGCCGGTGCCCGACTCACCGGTGATCAAAACGGTCGAACGCGCCGGCGCGACTTGATCAACGAGTTGAAATATAGTCTGCATCCGCTCAGACCGCCCGACGATTGAGCCGCGGTCGA
The DNA here is from genome assembly GCA_030859785.1 of Acidobacteriota bacterium. GTDB lineage: Bacteria > Acidobacteriota > Blastocatellia > Pyrinomonadales > Pyrinomonadaceae > JACDEG01. The sequence continues at coordinate 2,514 of JALZJL010000156.1, read as the reverse complement.
CACTGCGGCTCATGGCCCGCCGGAGTGCTTGTCGTTCCTCTTCTTTACGCCGCGACTTAATCCCCAAGGCGACCGTCGCCGTCACTTGTTCGTTTTGAAACGGCTTACGGATGCAGCCGAACGCGCCGCGCTCCCACGCGCCGATGGCCGTGTCAAATGTCGCGTATGCTGTAATCATTACGACAACGGCGTTCGCATCCGCCTTCAGCAACTCTTCAAGCGCGCGCAGGCCGCCCATCCCCGGCATCGACACGTCGAGCAGCACGACATCATAAGCCCGTCGCCCGTAGACTTCGATTCCCTCTTCGCCGGTTCTCGCCAAGTCGACACGATACCCTTCAGCCGACAGCAGCGTCTCCAGCACATCCCGCATAATCTCTTCGTCATCGACGACGAGTACCGAACCCTTCTTCGCCATAGTTCTAATACAGTGCTTAATCAATAAGAGATCAGTAACAAGTCAGGCACGGTGCGTAGGGAAAGGATGACGCTTCAGCATCGGTCGCTTGTCACTCGGTGTTTCGATAACACCCGCTATTATCAGCCGTCGCGATACCGTCTTATCAATTGCTGAACTCTCTTGATTAAAGCCTGTTCCCCTTCTTTGAAACCAAACCAGTGATCAACGACCTTGCCTTGTGCATCAACGAAGACGCTTACCGGTATACCTTCAACCCTAAAGAAGGAATCTAGCCGAGACACTGACTCTTGCATATCTGGATCGGTGAGAAAGACGAACTTATACTGTGGATTCTCCTTTATGAACTTAAGAACGTTTAACCTTGAATCCCGGACGGCGATGGCAACAACTTGAAGCTCACCTTTGTGGTTATCCTGCATCTTTTGGAGCACCGGAAGTTCCTCTATACACGGGCCGCACCACGTAGCCCAGAAGTTGATGAGGGTCAGTTTTCCACTAAAGTTGGTGAGCTTTAAAGGTTTGAACTCCCTATCTCGCACTTCCAAATCGGGTAATTGATTACCAATCAATGACCTTCCTGCTGGCGGCACGGTGGCAGATGTTTTTGGCATTGGCACTGTAGAAGAGTCGGATGCTACCGGCCTGTAAGAGAAAGCGTCAGCAGGGATGCTGGGGTTGAGTTTGATTTTAGAAATGGTAAATCGAGGACGGAGATTTGTACTTCCCCTCATTAGGGTCAGTCGCTGCACGGCTCGCGGAAGACCGGTCTTAGCGGAGAACCAGTAATACTCAGTCACGCTTTCAAAGACATCCGAGTTGCGGACGTACAGCACGACGTTGCAAAGGTCTCCTTCAACATCTTCCTGCTTGACATACACAATGTTTCCACTAGCTATAGCCTCTTTTAAGAAATCAGGATTGAGCAATAGACGCCAGGTAGCTGAAACATCTGGGATCACATCGTTCCCAGGTCGGGCAGGCATAACCCTTTCTTTAGGATAGCTGGGGGCAAATGTGTTGGCTTCATCTGTTTTTCCATTGTAGCTAGCCCTCGTTATTTTGCCATCTGAAACTGCGATCTGTGTGATGAGAGCATCTTCGCCTTGCAACTTTGCACTGAATCGAAAAGGTGATCGAGAGGCCAGAATCGTAGTACGTCCTCTGAACTTATTGCCTGCGGAATTTGAACGTTCACTTCGCACTTCGTATTCAACTGATTCTATACTCTCCACAGCCTTCAGTGCGGACTGCAATACGTCAGCAGGTCTCGACGGAATCGAGCTAGAAGTTTGTACGGATAGAAATGATTGGATGAAGCAGATAAACACCAGATAGATCATAAGCAACCACCTGAGAGATTAACTTCTTGTTCGTCACACGCAGAGGGCTAACGTCCGGGTTCAGCAGCGCGCACGAACTCTCAATGAATAAAAAGGCAAGCTGGGTGCACGTTTCGCTGCAAGCCATTATTAAATTTCTGGCGACAAATCGGAGATCAGAATCCTACCCTCATCATGAGCTTTGTCAAAGGCTTGCCGCGGAATAGAGCCGGCGATCAGCACTGCGCTGACGATCATATTGGTGTCGAGAACAAAGCGCAGGCTCATTCTTCCCCAAGGATGGATTCGAGAATCTCTGGTGTAAGACCTCTGCCTTGTGCCTGTTGGCTAATCTCATCCATTGTTTTCTTCAAGGATTGGGAATCAGCTTTGGCATACTCCTTCAGCCAGATGCCGAGCAGGACACTTAACTTCTCCTGCTCATCACCTGACGCCGCTCTGAAAGCCTGAGCCGCGTCAGCATCAATTTGTAAACTAATTGTCTCTGTTGACATACAAAAACTTCTCCCGACCACAACAACTCCATTTTAGCAATCAAGCGCAGAAAGATACCAGAGCGGGGGAATCCAACTCGTGGTTGATTGCCTGATGGAAACGCGGCTTCAGTCAACCGCTTCGGCTAGTCACCGACGGCTTGAAGACGTGGGCGCAGTTGCGCGGTGGGGAGGGTGATGGAGAACGTCGTACCTTTGCCGGGCGCGCTTTCAACCGCGATGTGGCCGAGGTGCTCCTGCACGATGCCGTAGCTGACGG
>JALZJL010000025.1 GCA_030859785.1 Acidobacteriota bacterium | reverse complement strand
CGTCCACCTTCCGGCTCGCTTCGTTAATCGCCGCCACGATCATGTCCTGAAGCATCTCGACATCGCCCTCTTTGACGGCTTCCGGGTCGATCTTGAGCGCGGAGATTTCCTTTGTGCCGCGCATCTGGACGGTCACGACGCCGCCACCGGCAGAAGCGTCGACGACCATCGACTCCATCTCCTTCGCCATCTTCTCCTGCATCTGTTGCGCCTGCTTCATCATTTTTTGCAGGTCCATCCCACCGGGAAATTTCATTGCCTTAAACCCCTCTCTTCGATTGAATATCGTGTCACGTCATCCTAACTTTCATCCGGCACGGAATGCAACGATGGAAGTCTGGAGTCTAAAGTCAGAAACAAAACCGCGATGGCTTCCAGACTCCAGACTCGCGACTCCAGACTTCAGACTAATTTGTGTTATAAGCGATTCTCAAAGCCATGAAGCGTTATGTCATCAAAAAGACCGGCGGCGCGGGCGTGCCCGAAAGGTTGGCGCGCTACCGCGAGGAGTTGAACGAAGAGCAGTTCGCGGTCGTGACTGCGCCGCTCTCGCCAGCGTGCGCGGCACTGGTCATCGCGGGCGCCGGGTCGGGGAAGACGCGCGCAATTACGTACCGCGTCGCATATCTGATCGAGCAGGGCGTCGCGCCGGCGCGCATCATGCTCGCGACATTCACCAATCGCGCCGCACGCGAGATGTTAAGGCGCGTCGAACAACTAACTGGCAACGACGGCGGCAGTAACGTCAGTCGTCGCGTGTGGGGCGGGACGTTTCACCGCATCGCGAATCTTGTGTTGCGCCGCCACGCCGCCGCGCTCGGCTATGACGCGAGCTATACGATCCTCGACGCGGAGGACGCGCGCGATTTTTTGAATGTGTGCGTAGACGAAGCGGGCATCGACACCAGGGCGCGCCGCTTTCCGAAGGCCGAAGTTTTACAGGACATCATCAGCTTTGCGAACAATACCGACCGACCAATTAATGAAGTAGTCACGCGACGCTATCCGCAATTTGAGCCGTTGACGCCGCAGATCACGCGCGTCGACCGTCTCTTCGCAGAGCGCAAACGCGGGCGCAACGTGATGGACTACGACGATCTACTGCTTAATTGGAAGCGTCTGCTGTTGGAGAAAGACGAAATCGCGCGGCTCTATCAGGAGCAGTTTCAGCACATCCTGGTCGACGAGTTTCAGGACACCAACAAGCTTCAGTCGGAGATCATCGACCTGCTCGCCGCTGGGCACCGCAGTCTGATGGTCGTCGGCGACGACGCGCAGAGCATTTTCGCGTGGCGCGGCGCGGAGTGGTCGAACATCTACGAGTTCCCGCAGCGTTACCCGGAGGCGAAAGTCTTCCGCCTCGAATCGAACTATCGTTCGACGCCGGAGATTCTCGCGGTCGCGAACGTCTCGATTGCGTCGAACCGCAGACAGTTCCCGAAAGTGCTGCGCGCGGTGCGTCCGAGTCTCGGTCTGAGTCCGGCGCTAGTACCGTGTCACGATGCTGACCAGCAGGCGGCTTTTGTCGCGGCGCGTGTGCTTGAGTTGCGCGACGAAGGCGTGCCGCTCGACGAAATCGCGGTGCTCTATCGCTCGCACTATCACTCGCTCGAATTACAGTTGGAACTGACGCGGCGCGGCGTCCCGTATCGCGTCCGTAGCGGCATGCGCTTCTTCGAGCAGGCTCACATCAAGGACGTTATTTCGTACCTGCGACTGGTCGCCAACCCGCGCGATGAATTGGCTTGGAAGCGTGTGCTGCGACTCATCCCGCAAATCGGCAACGCGACCGCGAACCGCGTCTGGGAACAGATTGCCGCTGCACCTGACCCGCTCGCGCTCGTCCTGCGCGGCGGAGCGGATGCAGCGGCGACGAAGCGCGGAGGCGGCTGGGCCGAATTCCGCGCGCTGCTCGAAAGCCTGGTTGATGACGAGACGCGCCGCAGCCCCGCGCGGCAGATCGAGATCGTGCTGTCGCACGGCTACGAAGCGCACCTGGCGGCGACGTATGAGAACGCCGAGTCGCGCCTGGAAGATTTGCGGCAACTGGCGCACTTCGCCGCGCGGTACGACTCGACCGAAGATTTCCTCGGGGAGTTGGCGCTGATTTCGACCGAACGCTACGGCGCGCCGCAAGCTTTGACCGGCGAAGACGTGGTGATGGGCGGCGACGAGGACGAGTTGTTGACGCTCACCTCGGTGCATCAAGCGAAGGGGTTGGAGTGGCGCGCGGTGTTTGTGATCTGGGCGGCTGACGGGAAGTTTCCAAGTCCGCGCAGCTTGCGTGACGCCGAGGGCGAAGAGGAAGAGCGCCGCCTGTGGTACGTCGCGCTGACGCGTGCGCGCGATCAGCTCTACATCACGTATCCGTTGATGGTCACCGACTATAACCGGCAGACAATCATCCAGCGTCCCTCGCGTTTTGTGACCGAGGTGCCACCCGACCTCTACGAAATCTGGAGCCTTGATGAAGAGATCGACGCGGCCCCGCTCGCCATCACGCCGGACGAGTACGTGAACTGAGATGGAGATTTTTGGATTTGCGATTCGGGAGAAGGCCGAATCTGCGCCAACATGCGGCAGAGTGTAGCCTCATGCAGTCAACACGAGCAATGGTTCGGACAGAATTAAGCGGCGATGGCCGGGGCACGGGCGTGAACACTGGGGGCGAGCGTCAAGTTGTCACCTGCGCGTGCCGCTCTTCGAGCTCGTCGTCGGTCGCGTCCGATAGCTCACGGTCGCAACCGAGAGGTGAGGTGACTGCGCTTCTGCCTGCGGGCATCAACGGCTTGCTTCGTCTCATCGCGCACCGGAAGACGGAGATTTAGCTGCGCCGCGAAGACTCAACTTGACGGGAGAAAATTATGGATTCAAATCCGACCGGACGGACGGTGCACCAATTCTGGTGGGCGCGCTATGTGCCGGTCGCGCTGCTGGTGGTGCTGCTGATCGCGCTGCTGGTGGTCGCCGGCAGTCCCATCTTGGTGCCGCTGCTCATCAGCTTCGCCCTCGCCTTTATGCTCGAGCCACTCGCCGACCGGTTCCAGCGGCGCGGGCGTTCGCGGAATGTCGCCGTGCTGTTGACGCTCTTGACGACGACACTGACGGTGCTGCTCATCCTCGTCCTGTTGCTGCCGGACATCTACGGCCAACTCGTCGAGTCGGCGGAGAAGTTACCGCTCGCGTTGCGCGCCGCGGGCGGGCGCGTGCAAGGCTTACTTGACCTCGCCCGCGAGCGGCTGAGTCCGGCGGTGTTCGCGCGGCTGCAAGGCTTCATCAACAATTTTCAGCAAGACCCGTCCGTCATCACCTCGCGCCTCGGCGGATACTTGACGCAAGGATTGTTCGGAATCGTCAACCTCGGCTCGGCGGCTCTCGGGCTGCTGATCGTGCCGTTCTTCGTCTATTATCTGCTACTGGACATGGCAAACCTGCGCCGCTTTGTCGAGGAGCATGTCCCCGAACGGCATCGCGGCGTCGGGGCGCGGCTGTTTGATGAAGTGGGTGATGTCGTTCGCAGCTACGTGCGCGGGCGCTTCACCATCGCTTTGGTCTTAGCCGCTTTCTATGCCGTCGGATTACTAATCCTCGGCGTGCCGCTGTGGGCAGCCATCGGTTTGATTGCCGGTATTATCGGCATCATCCCGTACTTAGGCGTCATTAGCGGAATGATACTCGCGCTCGGCTTCGCGGCGCTCGACGGCGCGGGGTTGCTGCGGCTCTTAGGCGTGGTCGGAGTCTTCCTTATCGCGCAACCCATTGAAGACTACGTACTCACACCGCGACTGATCGGCAACAAGTTAGAACTGCATCCGATGTTGGTGTTCATCGCGCTGCTCGTCGCGGGCAGTTTGTTCGGGCTGTTAGGGCTGGTGCTGGCGATCCCTGTTCTGGGAGTGTTGAAGGTCTTGTTGCGGTTCTTCGATGAACTTTACCTGCGCTCTGACTTCTACCTCGCCCCGGCGTCCGCCACACCCGCGACTATCACTGCCGAGACGGGAACAATAACGGCGGTGCAGAGCGCGGCGGCGGCGACCGTGTCGGACGCAGCGAATGACGCCGATGCGCGTCGAACTGAGATAACGCGCGAGCAGACGGCGAGGAGTAAATAATTGAAGGAAGAAATGGATGACTTAGCTTCTGCTAACAGGAGGGATCAGGTGATGGGTGTCAAAAACAATTTTACGCAGGAAGAATGGATGGTCTTGCTCAAGGCCCCGATGCTTGTAAGCTATGCGGTCGCCGGGGCCGCCCCGAGCGGCGAGAAGGATTTTATACAGGAGATGTCTGCGGTGGCTGATGCCATCATCGAGGGCGGGCAGAGTGCTCAGAAAAACTCATTGCTCGGCGCGGTTGTCGCAGACATCGTGGCGAACGCTGAAGACGAGCGACGCGGGCAGACGGAAAAGCTCTCGGTTGGGGAAGTCAAAGACAGGGCGCTGGAGAACTGTCGGGCGGTGGCCGGGCTGCTGCAAACGAAAGCGAGTGCGGAAGAGGCTGATGAATATAAGAGGTGGGTAGTAGGTGTGGCTCACAAGGTCGCATCTGCTGCTAAGGAGGGAGGTATCTTCGGGTTCGGCGGGACGCAGATCAGCGGGAGTGAGGTAGCGACTATCAACGAAATCGGGGAGGCGCTCAGCGTCTAGCCTTATGCTGTTGAGTTTAACGGTGGGGCGTGATCGCTACGCCCGTGCTGTTCCATTTCAATGTTATGCCAGCGAAAGTGTTTGAGTGGGTGCGATTAAAAGTGGCGGGTAGAGTTTAGCAGTGTCTGGAGCAGTCCAATCCGACCGCACGCTCGGTGCGGAGGTCAAGCTTTATTACGACCTTCACATGCCGGTCGACATTCCCGCGCCGCTGCTGATCGCGCTGCACGGTTACGGCAGCAACAAAGCGTGGATGATGCGCGAGGCGCGGTCATGTGTACCGGAGAATTTCGCTGTCGCCGCGCTGCAAGGGTTTCATCAGCACATGAAAGAGCCGAAGGAAAAAGGCGGGCCGCTGCGTTACGGTTTCGGCTGGCTGACCAACTTTCACCCGGAAGATGCTGTCGCGCTGCATCATCGCGCGTTGCTCGACTTGATCGTGTTGCTCGCGCGCGAAGGCATCGCCGATCAAGAGCGCGTCTTCCTCTTCGGCTTTTCGCAGTCATGCGCGCTCAATTATCGGTTTGCCTTCACACACCGTGATGTTTTGCGCGGCGTGATCGGCGTCTGCGGCGGGTTGCCGGGTGACTGGGAGACGAGCGCGCAGTACGGTGCGACGGACGCCGCGGTGCTTCATCTCCACGGCACGCGCGATGAGTTTTACCCGCCGGAGCGAGTCGCCGGTTACGCGGAGAGCTTGCGACGCCACGCGCGCGACGTAGATGTGCGCGGCTACGATGCCGGGCACGAACTGGTGCCTGCGATGCGTGACGATGTGCGCGGATGGCTGCGGCGTCTCGTTGACGGCGGCGAGCGTCGCGTCGTCTGAAGTAAGGCCAGAAAGACGAGGGAATGATTGAGATGAACAAGAGACTTCTACTTAACGGCGTCCTGCTCGCTGCCGCGACCGCTTTCTCGCAGGCGGGTTGTGCGTCGATGCCGGAAGCGACGGGTGCGGATGGTGACCAGCATGTGGCGGCGGTGCGCGCCGTGCTCGACGCGCAGGTGGCCGCGTGGAACCGCGGCGACATCGAAGAGTTTATGAAAGGCTACGAGCGGGCAGACGGCATCGTCTTCGTCTCCGGCGACAGCGTGACGCGCGGCTGGCAGACGGTGTTTGAGCGATACAAAAAGAACTATGACTCGCGCGAAAAGATGGGCACGCTCGCCTTCAGCGAATTGGAGGTTAAGCCGCTCAGCCCGTTCTACACGACAGTCGTCGGGCGCTGGCAACTGACGCGCGCCAGCGGCGAAACACCGCACGGTCGCTTCACGCTCATCTTCCGCCGCACCGCCGACGGCTGGCGCATCGTCCACGATCACACGTCGTCGTAGAGAGTCTGAAGTCTGGAGTCGGGAGTCAATGCATTGCGTGGTAAGTGACTTGAGACTCACGACTTCAGACTTCGACTTTCGACTTTCGACTCACGACTCCAGACTCCAGACTTGTTATTTGCCGTCATCAATTGTTCGCAACTCGTCACGCTGAAGGGCGCAGCGCGTCCGCGCGTCGGGGCGGAGATGCGCGAGTTGGCGATCATCGAAGACGGCGCGATGCTGGTGCGCGACAGGCGCATCGAGCGGGTCGGGACGAGGCAGCAGATAGCAGCGTTGATTGAGGACGGGTGCGAGATTGTTGACGCCGCGGGCCGCGTCGTGATGCCCGGCTTCGTCGACGCGCACTCTCATCCGGTGTTCGCCGGGACGCGCGTGGATGAATATGAAATGCGCGCGGGCGGTGTGACGTATCAGGAAATCGCGGCGCGTGGCGGCGGCATCCGCCAGACGGTGGGGCGCACGCGCGCGGCGACCGAGGATGAACTGGTGTCCACGGCGAAGCATCGCGCGCAGTGGTTCCTGCGCAACGGGACGACGACGGTCGAGGCCAAGTCCGGTTACGGCCTGTCAATCGAAGACGAATTGAAAATACTCCGCGTCATCCGTCGCCTGAACGAAGAGACACCGCTCTGTTACGTGCCGACATTCCTCGGCGCGCATGAAGTGCCGGACGAGTTTCAAGGACGGCGCGCGGCATACGTCGATGTCGTGATCGAAGAGATGCTGCCGCGCGTGGCGGACGAGGGTCTCGCGGAATACTGCGATGTTTTCTGTGAAGACAAGGTTTTTGATACCGAGCAGGCGCGGCGCATTCTTCTGGCGGCGCGAGGGATGGGGCTCGGTCTGCGCATGCATGCCGATCAACTTTCGCCGTCGGGCGGGGCGATGCTGGCCGCAGAGCTTGGCGCGACGACCGCCGACCATCTCGAACACACGGACGCCGCGGGTATCTCGGCGCTCAGTGCCGCCGGGGTGCAGCCGGTGCTGTTGCCGGGGTCGGTCTATGCGCTCGGCTCATCGCGCTACCCGGCGGCGCGGGCGATGATCGACGCCGGTCTCGCAGTCGTCGTCGCGACCGACTTCAATCCGGGGTCGTCGCCGACACCGTCGATGCCGATGATTCTGTCACTGGCTGCGACGCAGATGAAGATGACACCCGCTGAAGGCATCACCGCCGCGACCATCAACGCGGCTTACAGCGTGGGGCGGGGCGGAGAGATCGGGTCACTGGAAAAAGGGAAGCGCGCCGACTTTGTGATTTACGATTGCGCCGACCATCGCGAGGTCGCTTACTTCTTCGGAATCGAGCACGCGACGGCAGTGTTCATCGACGGGCGGCTGGTTCATTCACGCGGCGGCGGCCACAATATATAGATAAGAAAAACATTCAGCCGGGAATGACACGAATCAATTCATCGGCAGCAAGTCACGCCGGTCAACGAAAGCGATGATGCCATGACACGCCTTCCCAGTTACATATTTCATTCGTGCAATTTGTATAATTCGTGGCTCATGCTTTTGCTTGAAGTCTATAGTAGACGTCACCGGTCAGTGACACGCCCTTCCCCGCGATTGACAGTTCCCCGGTCTTCGCGCCATCATTAGGGAAAACGGAACAGCCTTATGTCTGAGAGGCTTCCAAAATCCTCGACGGACGAACAAAGCTGTTCGATGAATCGTCGGGAGTTTCTGATTAGTATTTACAGGAGGCCGGCGGCGCTGCCGGTCATCTTTTTCTCTCTCCGTCGGCCTCTCCCGAACGGGTGCAGTTATGAAGATTTGCCCTACCTGCCAAAATTGTTTTGAGGATACAGACGACCTGTGTTCCGATGATCAAACCTTGCTCGCCACCTCGCGTCCGGGGTCGCGCCTCATCGCTCAAAAGTACAGTCTTGACCAACTCATCAAGTGCGATGACTTAGAAGCCGAGTACGCGGCGACGCGCCTGACGACTGACCAACCCGTGGCGATCAAACTTCTGCCGCCTTCTCCGGTCTCCGAGGCCGAGGCGCTGAAGAGTTTCCGGCGTGAGGCGAACGCCGTCGCTCATCTTAATACGCGTGTCGAGCATCAATACGTCGTTAAGACTTTAGATTACGGGACGCTGCCGAATGACGCAGCCTACGTTGTCACGGAATTAGTCGCCGGACAGCCTCTCGGCGAGTACATCAGGGACGGCGGGCCGCTTCCTGTGGCCGCCGCGATTCGCATCGCGCGGCAGGTGGCTGACGGTCTCACGGCGGCACATCGCTGCGGCGTGGTGCATTCCGACCTCAATCCGTCGAACATCATCATCACGCGCGACTATCGCAATCGCCCGGAAGTTAAAATCGTTGACTTCGGCTTCGCCAGACTGCGCGAACATTTGCCGGCGGAGTTTCGCGAGCACACTCCCGCCGCACCGTTACATATTCATCAGAATCCCTACGCCTCACCTGAACAACGCGCCGGACACCATCTCGATGCTCGCTCAGATGTCTACAGTCTTGGCGTCATACTTTTTGAAATGCTCGCCGCGCGGCTTCCGTTCAAAACCGGCGCGGACGGTGATTTAGCGCAAGAGTTGGTGTCGCTTCAGCATTTCAACTCGAATGTCTCCGTGTCTCTTGATGAACTGGTGATGGCGGCGCTGCACCCGAAGGCCGCCGCGCGCCTCTCATCAGCCAGTGAATTTGCGCGCCGGTTGCGTGACATCGAGTCCGGCAACGGGCACAACGCTCAGTCGCCGGAGCAAGCGTCTTTCGCGGAGGCTCCGCCAGTAGCGGCATTCGCCGCGCCCCCGGCGCAGGATGTCTCGGTGAACCACTCATCCGCTTTGCAAAGCATCGCCGCACTTCCCGACATCACGCCCGCACCCGATTCCCTTCCACCGAGGCATGAACCACAAATCATTGTAGTGGACGCGACAACGGACGAAGAGATAAAGGTTGACGGTGGGTTCCGCGAATTTCCTCAAGCCGTCACAGATGACTTGCTAGTGAGCCACGATGATCCGCACACTGAATATGCGTCACTCACCGACGAGGAATTTGAGAAAAATGAATTTATCGCATTTCTCACGCGCAAGAATGAATCACCGGAAACAGAAGAGATTTTCTGGCATGACCTTTCTCCGGCACCACCCCTGCATGTCCCCGTAACGAACGGACACGCCGCCGTCCGCATTAAATCTTACGTGGACGCACCTCGCTACGAGCGTCGCCGCCGTCCGGTATTTGCTTACGCCGTCTGCGCCGCCGTGATTATCCTCGGCTGCATCGGCGGCATGCTTGCGTTGCGGCCTGTCTCTCCGACGCCGCCGAAACTCCAATCATCTGTCGAGGCTTCGATGAATGTTCGCGCCGCACAGCAAGTGATGCCGGGGATTTATTCTCTGCCGCCGACCGCCCCCGCCCCCACGCCGGAAAATTCTCCGCCTGCCGCAACTGATTCTCCTGTGGACTCAGAGGCCGACATTCTAAAAGCGGCGGCGCTCAACTCACCTACGCCCGCGAAATCACCGACTCCGCCCGTGCTCTCGCAAAGCATGAAAGATGATTTGAAGGTAGACGGAGATAAAGTTTCCAGCGTCAACTCTGATGACACAGCTATCAAGCCGGAAGCATCTTCGTCACTCACCACCGAGCCACGCCCCAGCCTGTCCACCCTGCCGTTGAAGACAGACGCGGCAACGCAGGCTGGCCCGGTAGGTGACAGTGTTCGCTGTGACCTTTCAGTTAATCGAGACACATTGGAAGTGAGCAGTAGCGGCGGCTCCGATTCTGTGATGGCGACTCTCAACCACTCGAGCGGCAGCGCAATGGGCGTCTCCGCCACGACGCCCGATTGGTCGGACATCGTTGTGTTCTCGGAGCCACAGCTTATCAACGACAACACCAGTCTGGTTAAATACAGCGTCAAGTCAATCAGCAAAAAAGCCGGTACGTATCACGTGCAGTTAAAGTCGCGCTGCGGCTCGAAGTCTCTCACCGTGCAGGTTCGTTAAATGCCCGGCGACATCAGGTTTGCGCGCCGGGCGCGCGAGTGTGAGGATGAGCATCCAGTGGACAAAAAAAGATGCTTGACGCACTAATTGTTGTCATTTATTATGGACTCAACACTGGAAAGGAGGTGATCAAAAAAAGTATGGATTCTTATCACAGTGAGGTGGCTGAGGCCTGATAAGCTTCAATCGGCGCTATCGAAAGGGTTTTTAGAGACTCCGATTTGAAGCGGCGACCCACTAGCAATAAAGTGAGCGGTCGGACGGCCAGTCCCATCAGTTCACCGAAAGGCCCGCTTGAACTCTTAAAGTTCAAGCGGGCCTTCCTCTTTCTTGAGGGATGAGGGCGGAAGGATGAAGGATGAATAAGAGGATAGCTCCTGTTTCATCCTTCATCCTTCCGCCTTTGTTATTACCTTCCGTATTGGCGTTGCGCGATCTTGGCGAGGGCGACGGTTAAGGCGGCGGCGCCGAGCGTCTTGACGAGTGCTGGTTGTTCCGAGTAGAAGTCGCTGACCCGGTCGATAATGGATGGGTCTTTCTGCTCGGCTTCAGCGGCTATTTGCTGAATGGCTTCGGGCGAAATCTGTTCCGCCTGTTCCGGCGTGACTTCGCTCTGTCCCCCGCCGAGCAATCCGGCCAAACCCGCCCCACCACCACCGCCGACACGGGATAGCACCTGCGACATGATCGTCGGGCCGAGGGCGCCCATCAATGTGTTAAGGATACCGGCGCGTTGGGTTCCGCTTGACTGGCCGAAGAGCTGCGACAGCATGTTCGGGAACGGCGGAGTCTGGTCTGAGCGGAATGCTTCGGCGAGGCCGTCGGACATCGCTGAGCGTGGCGCGGCCTGCGCGAATTGATCGAAGTCGTTATCGACGGTGTTCGGCGCTTGGTTGGCTTGCGCGCCGCCATACTGCTGCAACATGCTGCCGATTTGATTCATCCAGTCCATCGAGTTTTCTACCTTTCTGATTTTAGTTTGAAGATGACACGCGCCGGGCATATCGAAGGGGGCCGAGTGCCGAGGCGTTGCTCATATACGGGGGATGTGGTTGGTGGGCCAGAGTGTAACGCATCACCCGGTATTCGTTAAGGCTTCGGCGGTGCCGCCGGTGTCGTTGATTTCGGAGGGGCGGCGGTCGTCGATGTGTTGGTTGTCCGCTCGGAGGGCATCATGCGCGACGGGTCGGGGTTGTCCGGCGACGTGTGCGTGTGAATCACCTTCCACGAATCGCCGACGCGCCGGAAGACGAGTGACAGTCGCCCGGTTGAACTTTCCGTCGCGCCGTTAGCTGTCTGCGATTGTGACCACAGACAGGTGACGAGCGCGCCGTCGCGTCCGAGCATCTGCACGCGCACGTCGCGCACATCCAACTTGACGTCTTTGATGTTCGGATACGAAC
>JALZJL010000023.1 GCA_030859785.1 Acidobacteriota bacterium | reverse complement strand
AAAGATCAATGCGTTGTACACGTCGCGTCAAACTTCGCACCCTTTAGCTCATCAGCACCGCGCACGTGACCCTGATGATCGCCGCTCCATTTCCCGCTCGTTCATCGTCGGCGTAAGCGAGGTCGCCGAAAAGCGTTGGAAAACGAAGTTCCATTCCGCGCGCTCGATGCAAGCCGTGTGGCGTGCCGCGTGCGCAGTGTCTCGTAACGGTAACAACGAAAGCTGCTCAACCGATCAGACGCGGCCTCAATCGCTTCGTTTTATCAATGTCAGAAGGGAGCACGTCAGAATGTCCTATCAAAAAAAACTTAGCCTCGCGCTGGCGGCGTTTGTGATTCTCGTCTTCGCCGCCGCCCCAGCCGCACGGGCGGACACTTTTACGTTCACGGGAACATTCGCGACCGACGACGAGATTCGTCTGTTCGGCTTCAACGTCGGCGGTTCTTCACCTTCGACGGTGACAATTAACACCACGTCGTACGCGCAGGGCGGCTTCGATCCGTTCCTCGCGTTATTCCAAGTCAGCCCGGGCGTCGCGGTTGACGGATTGCTGCTCGACGCCCCGTTCGTCGGCCCGCTTCCGACCAACTTTGTGAACGGAACGGAATTAGTGAGCGCGGCTTTCATCGAGTTCAACGACGACGTTAACGAGATGGCCGGTCTGTACGACGCCTTTTTGCAGACCACTCTCAGTCCGGGTTTCTACATTTTCAGCGTCACCCAATTCGGCAACGTGCCAATCGGCCCGACGCTTGAAGAAGGATTCTCGCAGGAAGGTAACGGTAACTACAGAGCCGGTTTCACGGATGCCTTCGGCGTCCGGCGCACCGGCTTCTTCTCGGTCACAATTTCAGGTGACAACGTCGCGGGTGCCGCGCCGATTCCTGAACCGACGACGATGCTGCTCTTAGGCACCGGCCTCGCCGGAGTCGCCGCGCGCGTCCGTCGCCGCCGCAACCCTAAAAACGAAGTTTAGCGCAGAGTGAGATTAACTCAAGTCTGTCGCACGAATTTCAAATTGTGTTTAGTAAGTTTGTCAGTCCGAATGAGCAACCATTGAGAACGCTCGTCGGCTACGTAAAAGGAAACCAAGATGCGAAAAAACTTGCCCTTACGAAAGTTGTTGACCGCGAGCGCGGTCGGGGCTTTAGCGTTGGCGTTGCTCGTGAGCGCGCCCGTGCAGAATCCGTCGCAGGCGTCGAGCCACCGCGAAGCACCGCTCAGAACCGCCGACCCGCTGGCCGACAACACAGACGTCTACGCCTTCCGCAGCACCGAGGCGGGGCGCGAAGGATTCGTGACGCTGATCTCGAACTTCATTCCTTTTCAGGAACCTTCGGGTGGCCCACACTTCTACCTGTTCGACGACACCGTGCTCTACGAAATCAAGATTGATAACACCGGCGACGGCATCGAGGACATCAGTTATCAGTTCCGGTTCAACACGCATTTCAGGAACCCGAACACCGTCCTCGGCATGGCCGCCGTCAACCAGGACGGGGTCATCGAATCCAACACCGATCCCGATTACAACGAGTATCAAACCTACACCGTCTCGCGCCGCAGCAACGCGACCGGGAAGAACGCGCAAGTGCTCGCCAGCAATTTGGTAATGCCGCCGAGCAACGTCGGCCAGAGGGCAACGCCGAATTACGAAGCCAACCTCGCATCGCAGGCGGTTTACAACTTGCCGGGCGGCGGACGGGTTTTCGCCGGCCAGCGCGACGAGGGCTTCTACATTGATGTCGGCGGCATCTTCGACATCTTTAACCTGAGCGCGCTCGGCCCGCCGATCAACTTTGAAACGGGCGGCTTCGGCGGAACCGACGGGTTCAACGTCAACACCCTCGCCATCGAAGTCCCGATCTCGGCATTGACGCGCGACGGTCAGGTGCCGACCAGCACGACCGCCGCGAACGCCGTCGTCGGCGTCTGGTCAACCGCCAGCCGCCGCACGACGAGAGTCATCAGGCAGGGAAGAATCCAATCCTTCGGCCCGTTCGCGCAGGTCTCGCGCCTCGGCAATCCGCTCGTTAACGAGGTGGTTGTCCCGCTCGGATTAAAAGACACCTTTAATTCGTTGACGCCGGCGAGCGACGCGGTGTTGGCTCCGGCGGTGCTCGACCCAGAATTGCCGAAGCTGATTCAGACGGCGCTTTCCGCCTTTGAGGGAGTCCAAATCACGATTCCGCCGGCGCCGCGCACCGACTTGGTGGCGATCTTCGCGACCGGCATTCCTGCCGGCACGGTGCCGGGTGCGCCAGGCTTCACGACCTTTCTGTCAGACGGTGTGCCGCACGAGTATCTGCGTCTCAACGTTGCGATTCCGCCATCGGCGAGTCCGAATCGTTTGGGTCTGTTAGGCAATGACCCGGCGGGCTTCCCGAACGGGCGGCGTGTTGGGGATGACGTGGTGGACATCGAGTTGCGCGCGGTGTTGGGCGGAACGCCCTTTACGCCCGACTTCAACGTCTTCCCGAACAATGCCATCGGGGACGGTGTGGACACGAACGACATTCCTTACCTGACTCGGTTCCCGTATCTGGCGACACCGCACTCCGGCAACATCCGGGGCAGCAGGCCGCACGATCATCACCTGTCGAGACCGCTGCCCGGCAACGTGATTGTTCCCTAACCGTCGCGTCAGCGCAGGTCGCGCCGACATGATAACCGTGAGCGAAGAGTGTGCGGGATTTGCCCTCGCACTCTTCGCTCACTTTTCAAGTTTTTCCGTGACAGTAGTGATTCGCAATTGGGTAATGACTGATATAACGTTCGTTTAGCGACGGTTGCAGCCCGCCGTCAAAATGTCATATTCAATTGGCAATCGTTAAGGATAAAGTATGAGACCGGCCAGAACAATCGTGCTCGCGTTGGTAGCAATCGGGTTACTCACCGCCGCCGTCTTCGGCATCCGCGCGGTGACGAACAAGCCAGCGTCGAAGGCGGCAAAGGCCGTCGAAAATCTCTCAATTCGCGGCGCTCTCATTGAATCTTCAACTCCCGCCGATGCGCGCGTCCGCGCCGCGCAGGGTATGATCGAGCGCGCAGGCGAAAAGCCTGACGGCTACAATTTGCTCGGCGATGCTTTCATGCAGAAGGCGCGCGAAACTGGAGATTTTAGTTTCAATTCTCGTGCTGATGCCGCACTTCAAAAATCTCTGGAGCTTGCGCCGGACAGTTACAGCACACTCGTGCTCCGCGCCAAGTTGTTGCTGACCCTTCACCGCTTCCGCGAGGCGCTTGAAGTCGCGCGCCTCGCGCAGGCGATGCGCCCGCAGGAATATCACGCTTACGGCGCTCTGACCGACGCTTACGTTGAACTGGGCGACTACGACGCGGCGATTGAAGCCGCGCAGAAGAGAATGGATTTGCGGCCTGACACGGATGCTTACGCACGCGTCTCGTACCTACGCTCACTGCACGGCGACACCGAAGGGGCGATTGAGGCGATGCAGGTTGCCGCCAAAGCCGTCGACCCGCGCGACTCCGAAAGCGTCGCGTGGTGCCGCGTCCACCTCGGTGACGAATTGATGAACGTCGGTAAGCTGGCACCCGCCGAAAAAGAGTATGACAATGCGCTCGCCGTTTTCCCCGACTATTATTTGGCGCTCGCTGCGAAAGCCCGCGCCCGCCTCGCCGCCGGCGACGTGAACGGGGCGGTTGATTTCTACAAACGCGCGCAGGAGCGAGTGCCGCTGCCCGACACCGCGATTGCACTCGGCGATTTATACACGAAGATCGGGTGCGTGGACGAAGCGAAAAAGCAATATGATCTGGTTGAGTACATCGAGCGCAGCGGCGCGGCGGGAAGCGAAACATACTCGCGCCAGTTAGCGCTCTTCTACGCCGACCGTAACATTAAGCTCGACGAAGCGCTAGAGATCGCGCGGCGTGAACGCGCCGCCCGTGCTGACATCTATACGTCCGACGCGCTCGCGTGGTGCCTCTTCAAGAAAGGCCAATTTGCGGAAGCGAAAACAGCGATGGACGAAGCTCTCAGGTTGGGGACGAATGACCCCAGACTTCTCTATCATGCTGGCATGATCGCCAACGCGCTCGGCGACCGACGCAGCGCGACGAAGTATTTAGAACAGGCGGTCAGGCATCCCTCACTCGACGTCCTGCAAACCGACGCGGCACGTCAAACACTCGCTACGTTCAAGACTTAGGGAAAATGGAAAAGGGGAAGGGGGAAAGGACAAGAATAGATGAGGAAAGCGAGAATGCGAACGAGCGATTATAAATACAAACTCGGCGGCGTGCGCGGCAGCCGTGCCGATAGTTTCGTGGTCAACTCTCGCCTGTCCTCCCTTCCCCCTTCCCCCCTCCCCCTTTTCCATTTTCCCATTTTCCCCTCTTTCTCTTTGCCCTTTCGCGGTGTGTTGTTCGTCGCCATTCTGCTGGCGATACTTGTGGGTCAGGTCGCGGCGCACCCGCTCGGCAACTTCACGATCAACCACTTTGCCCGCGTCGAGGCCGGCGCTGAGCGTGTGCGCGTCCGCTATGTCGTGGACATGGCGGAAATCCCCACCTTCCAACAATCACAGGCGATTGACACGGACGCTGACGGTAAGCTGTCGAAAGAGGAACTTGACGCGTACCTTGTGCGCGTCGTCCCGCATTACGCCGAAGGATTGGTCGTGACCGTTGACGGCGCGCGCGTCGCGATGAAGCCAACCGCGCAAAACATCTCTATGCCCAAAGGCAACGGCGGACTTCCGACGTTGCGTGTCGAAGCAAAACTTGAGGGAGAGTTGCCGCCGGGCGCGACAGGCGACATTCGTCAGGTGCGCTTTGAAAATAATAATCACCGCGAGCGCGCCGGGTGGTACGAGATTGTGGTCGCGCCCGCTCCCGGCGCCAGCGTCTTCGACAGTACGGCCTACGGCTCGCCGGCAACGGACGAGCTTAAAGCTTACCCGCAGGACATGCTGGCCGCGCCACTCGACGAGCGCGCGGCGGAGTTTTCGTACGCGCGTGGTGTGGCCCCGGCCGGGTCGACGGCGCTCCGCACACGCGACGGGCGGCCAATCGCCGAAGGATCGCGGGACAGATTTGCGGAATTGATTAACGTGCCGGAGTTAACGCCGATGGTCGCACTCGTCGGCCTGCTGTTCGCCGCCGGTTTCGGCGCGCTCCACGCATTCTCGCCGGGGCACGGGAAAACGGTCGTCGGCGCGTACCTCGTCGGTTCACGCGGGACGGCGCGGCATGCGGCCTTTCTCGGCCTGACGGTGACAATTACGCACACCGCCGGCGTCTTCGCGCTCGGACTGGTGACACTCTTCGCCTCGCAGTACGTCATGCCCGAACGCCTCTACCCAATTCTCAGTTTCGTCTCCGGTGCGATTGTCTTAAGCATCGGTCTCAGTCTTTTCGTACGCCGCCTGCGCGCGACAATTGGCGGCGCGTCACTTGCACACGATCACGCGCATCACGACCACAATCATCAAGGCCACACGCTTCATCACGGCCACGATCACGATGACGAGCACGCGCACGTACAGGCACACGCTCTCGAACATTCACACAATCAGGATCACGCGCACGCTCATCCGCACGCTTACGAGCACCACGTCCACAGTCATCACGATCAGCACGAACACTCGCATCAAAGCCACGCGCCGCACCACAGCCATGAGGGCGACCCGTTCGTGCATTCGCACGACGGGCACACGCATTCGCACCTGCCGCCGGGGGCGGACGGCGGGCAAGTGACGTGGCGCAACCTGCTCGCGCTCGGCATTTCCGGCGGACTCCTGCCGTGCCCTTCGGCGCTCGTGGTGCTGCTGTCGGCGATTACGCTCGGCCGCGTCAGTTACGGCCTCGCGCTCGTCGTCGCTTTCAGCGTCGGCCTCGCGGCGACGCTCACTGCCATCGGCTTATTGTTCGTGTACGCGAAGCAATTCATCGGACGTCCGATGCGCGAGAGCCGACTCGTGCGCATGGTGCCGGTGGCGAGCGCGCTCGTCATCGCGTGTCTCGGAGCGGCACTCTGTTACGAGGCACTCGCGCAGTCGGGCGTTCAATTCGCCACATTAGCCGCTGACGCCGCCGCTCCAGGGGCGCACGAAACTGCGGTCGAAGGTGAGCCGTCGCTCGCCTCGCTCGGCGCGCTTGCGGTGCTCGGCCTCGGCCTCGTGTTCGGCCTCAAGCACGCGACCGAAGCCGATCACGTCGTCGCCGTCTCGACCATCGTCAGCGAGCAGCGCAACTTGTGGCGCGCTGCGCTCGTCGGCGTGTTGTGGGGCGCGGGGCACACGGCGTCACTCGTCGTCGTCGGCGTGATCGTGCTCGCGCTACGGATTGCGATTCCCGAATACGTCGGGGCGTGGCTCGAGTTCGGCGTCGCACTGATGATTATCGGGTTGGGCGTCGCCGCGCTCGCGCGCGCGTTGCGCAAACGCGGGGACGTACACTTGCACCAACACACGCACGACGGCGTGCCGCACGCCCACATTCATTTTCATGAGGAAGGAACCGAGCACGCCGAGCCGACCGCTGCGCACTCGCACGCGGTCACGCGCATCGGCGTTAAGCCGGTCATCGTCGGCGCAGTACATGGTCTCGCCGGTTCGGCGGCGCTGACGCTGCTCGTCTTAACGCAGATTCAATCAATGGTAGTCGGCTTGTTGTACCTGATCGTTTTCGGCGTCGGCTCGGTAGCGGGGATGCTGATAATGTCGAGCCTCGTCGGGCTGCCGTTCGCGCTCGGCGCGCGGCGCTTCTCGGGGTTGAGTAACGGCCTGCAAACAGTCGCTGGCGCGCTGAGCGTCGCCTTCGGCATTTGGTACGCCTACGGCACCGGCGTGGCGAGTGACCTTTTGGCAAAGGTTCTTTAGATGAAATCACTGCCGAGATTCAACTCCTGCAACTCTTTTTAATGAGTTGCTCACGTCGTATATACGACGCCGGGTAATCAACGAAAATGCTGACAGCTGACGGTATCGTCAACTTCCATGAGAAGGCTGGTGCAGTCAAGACAAATTAGCTAAGTACATTGGAAATTAAGTAATCTACCGTTTGCATGTATCATAGCAACATGCAAAAAGAGCATCTTAAATTAAGCGAACCCGACCACAACTTTCTCATGACTGTCGTTTCAAAAGGCCAATCATCTGCC
>JALZJL010000006.1 GCA_030859785.1 Acidobacteriota bacterium | reverse complement strand
TCATCGCGGCGAAGCGGCTCGCGGCGGGACGATTGACCGTCGTTGACGCAACGAACGTGCAGCCGGAAGCGCGCAAGCCGCTCGTTGCGCTCGCGCGTGAGTATCATGTGTTGCCGGTCGCGATTGTTCTCAACATGCCGGAGCGCATTTGCCAGGAGCGCAACCGCGAGCGTCCCGACCGCGACTTTGGGGCGCATTTCGTCCGCAACCAGAATCAGCAACTTCGGCGTTCGCTTCGTAACTTGAAGCGCGAAGGGTTCCGGCACATCTACGAGTTGTCGTCGCCGGAAGAAGTGGAAGCGGCGGAGGTCTTGCGTCAACCGTTGTGGAACAATCGTAAAGATGAACACGGGCCGTTTGACATCATCGGCGACGTGCATGGATGCTTCGATGAACTCCGCCTGTTGTTAAATAACCTCGGCTATGATGTTGTGCCGGATGCGGGTGATGAAGCGAGTTTCGGCTACACGGTCAAAGCACCGGAAGGACGAAAAGCTGTTTTCGTCGGCGACCTCGTTGATCGTGGTCCGAAGATTACGGAGGTGCTACGTCTCGTGATGAGCATGACGGCAGGCGACACTGCGCTGTGCGTGCCCGGTAATCACGACATAAAATTGATGCGTAAGTTGAGCGGGCGCAACGTGCAGATCACGCACGGCTTGGCGGACTCGCTCGCGCAACTCGAACGCGAGACGCCGGAGTTCGGAGCGCATGTCCGTGACTTTCTCGACCGTTTAGTCAGTCACTACGTTCTTGATAACGGCAATCTCGTCGTTGCGCACGCCGGACTTCCCGAAGCGTTGCAGGGGCGCGGCTCAGGCAAGGTGCGCGATTTCGCGCTTTACGGCGAGACAACCGGAGAGACGGACGAGTACGGTTTGCCGGTGCGTTACAACTGGGCGGCGGAGTATCGCGGCAAAGCGATGGTCGTATACGGCCACACGCCGGTGCCCGAACCCGAATGGCTCAACCGCACGATCAACATCGATACCGGCTGCGTCTTCGGTGGCAGGCTTTCGGCGCTTCGTTACCCGGAGCGCGAACTTGTCTCGGTGCCCGCGCTCCACACGTATTACGAATCGGTCAAGCCACTCATCCCGATTGACGATCAAGCCCCGACGTTGACCGCGCAGCAGCAGGATGACGATGTGATCGACATCGAGGACGTGACAGGCAAGCGCATTGTCTCGACGCGGTTGCATGGCAACGTCACGATTCGCGAGGAGAACTCGATTGCGGCGCTCGAAGTGATGTCGCGCTTCGCGGCGAATCCGAAGTGGCTCGTGTACCTGCCGCCGACGATGTCGCCATCGGAGACGACAAAAGAAGCGGGACTGTTGGAGCATCCGGCGGAAGCGTTTCAGTACTTCCGCAATCAAGGTGTCGGCACGGTCATCTGCGAAGAGAAGCACATGGGTTCGCGCGCCGTCGTGGTTATCTGTCGAGATGAAGATGCGGCACGGCGACGCTTTGGTGTCACAGGTGAAGGCATCGGCATCGTCTATACCCGCACCGGACGCCGCTTCTTCGACGATGCGAAGTTGGAAGCAGAGTTGCTCGCGCGCGTGCGCGACGCTTTCACAAAGTCCGGCAAGTGGGACGAGTTCAAGACGGATTGGGCGGTGCTCGACTGCGAGTTGATGCCGTGGTCGGCGAAGGCGCAAGAGTTAGTACGCAGTCAGTACGCAGCGGTCGGTTCGGCATCGCACGCCGCGCTCGAAGAAACAGTCGCGTCGCTTGCGCGTGCATCGGAAACATTGTCTGATGCACGAGCTTTGCTCGAACGTTTCACCGAACGCGCACATCTTGCGGCAAAATACAGCGACGCTTACCGCCGCTACTGCTGGATGGTCAACTCGCTCGACGATTTACGCCTCGCACCGTTTCATCTGCTTGCCACCGAAGGCGCGGTGCATACCGACAGAGATCATCTCTGGCACATGAACACACTCTTCTATCTTTGCGGCGGCGATGAAACTCTGCTGCTGCATCCGACAAATTACGGCACGTGCAATGTGACAGACTCGGAAGAATGCGTGCTGAGAGCGAAGTGGTGGGAGCAGATCACAGAAGGCGGCGGCGAAGGTATGGTCGTCAAGCCGCTCGACTTCATCACGAAAGGAACGCGCGGACTGGCGCAACCAGCAATCAAGTGTCGCGGTCGCGAGTATCTGCGCATCATCTACGGCCCCGAATACACCGCGCCGGAAAACTTAGAGCGTTTGCGCGCACGGGGATTGTCGGCGAAGCGTTCGCTTGCCCTACGCGAATTCGCGCTTGGCGTCGAAGGCTTAGAGCGCTTTGTGCGACGCGAGCCTCTGCGCCGCGTCCACGAATGCGTCTTCGGCGTGCTGGCTTTAGAGAGCGAGCCGGTTGACCCGCGGTTGTAAAAGTAAGAGTAGTGGGGCAAGTCTTGAGAGATGAGCCGCGGATGAACGCAGATCGACGCGGATTAAAACCTTTGATGTGTCTGATCGGCTGAGCCACCACCAACTCGCGCTCTTCGACGAACACTGAGCACCGAAAATGGTCTTCCCGAAATTCCGGCGGACGCGCTTGAGGGCGACTGTGTCAGAGATCAATGAGATAGATGATGTCGGCGCGCGCGCGGGCGTCTTCGAGGAATTCTTCAGTTTCAGAGGTGATCTTGCCCTCGCGTAAATCCCTTTCGATGTTGGCCCGTGCCTCTTTGAGCGTCGGCACGATTTGACCGGGCTGATCGCGCCGGACCCGCGGTGCGTACACATCGCGGTAATAGTCTTCCACTTCGCGCGGCGTCACCACGGTGAATGAGCGGAAACGGAAGTCGAGATAGTTGCTGATCGCGACGCGCTGGCGGATGATCTCGCGCAACTGCTCGGAGTCCTGCCCTAAGCCGACGAGCGCGAGGCGCTGGTAGAATTCCGCGCGTGATGGAAAGCGGCGGATCAATTCGTTCAACTCCGCTTCGACCGCCTCATCGGTCGGCGTAATCGACGGCAGTTTCTCAGCCTCCTGCGCAATCAGACGCTGGTCGATGATTATCCGCAGCGCGCGGTTCAAGTCGTCCGAGCGCGGATTGTCGAGCGGCGTGTCCGGCTGGAGCGCCAACTGCCACAGCAAATCAGTGTATGTGATTAACTGCTGACCATTGACGACCGCCACCATCCGATCAATCACCTCCTGCGCATGAGAGAGGGGGCCGGGAGTAAAAGCGAGAACAGCGAAGACCGCCGTCAGACCGAGCGATATGCGAACGCCACTGTTGATAAACCTTCTCATCGTGATAACCATCTTTCCTCTCCCCGACCCGGTTCATCGAACAGTTTTAAGTTTTAAGTTTTGAACTGAAAACTCAAAACTGTTCACTTTTGCCTTCCTACTTAAAACGTCTGCCCGAAGCGGAAGTGAAGCTGCCCGCGCTTGATGATGATGTCCGCCGGGATGCCGGTTCCCTGCGGCAGAACGAACGACGGCGGGTTGAGCAAGTAACCGTAGTCGACGGAGAGCGGCCCGAACGGCGTCTTGAGGCGCAGGCCGAGGCCGACAGTGTGCGTCCACTTCGCCTGGAGGTTCGGGTCTTCGCCTTCGCGCGGCGCGCGGCGGAAGATGTCGCTGACGCGGCGGAAGACGTTACCGCCGTCATAGAACGGCACGACCTGCACGTTCTTCGTGACGCCGACGCGCGCTTCGAGATTGACGATGGCGAGCGCGTTGCCGCCGATAGGCACGAGGAACGGGTTGAGTGTTACCGGCTCGCCCTGCTCGTTGCGGAAATTTCCGGCGGGGCAAGTACTGCCGACGATCTGCCCGCCCGGACAGACTGCGAGCCGTGGCCCCGCCTCTTCGAACCCGAAGCCGCGCAACGTCGTCGAGCCGCCCGAAAAGAATCGCTCGCTGATGGGCAGCGTCCGGTCGACGTCGTCAATCACGTCGTTGTCGTTGCGGTCGCTTAGGCTGTAGAGGCGCGCCAGTCCAAGTTGAATCGCGCCGGCCAGCACCGTCGGGCGCACGCGGTCGATCTTGTAATAGCGGCGATACGTCGAAAGGAATTTGCTGAACGAGATGTTGCCGCCAAGCTGCTTCAGCGCAATCGCGTAATCGGCGGTCAGAAAGTCGCCGCGCGTCGGGTCGAATTGACTGTCGCGTGTGTCGCGGGCCAGCGTCGCCCCGAAGCGCGAGAGGCGCACCGCGCGGTCGGGCCGCAGTACTTCGGCGATCAGCAGGCTGCCGGTGTTGAAGAGGCGCACATCTTCGTAGTTGTAACGCAGGAACACCGTGCTCCGCTTCAACACGCGCCCGCGCGGTCCCAACTCCAGTTCGAGATCACGCTGCGTCTCAAGGTTAATCGTGAAGCGGTTGATCGTCGGCTCGCCGACCGGCTGGCCGAACTCATCTATCGGATTGCCGTCGCCGTCGAAGCGCTGCACGATCCCGAAGTTGCCGCGGTCTATCGTCGAACGGAAGAAGCGCGTCACGTTAGAGTCGCGCTGGTACTGCGCCGAGACGGTCAGCGGCGCGAAGTCTTTCCGCCCATAACGCTGAAACCGCTGGTCGAAGTATTCGAGGCGCAGCAGTTGTTGGCGGCGACTGGCGCGCGTTCGTAATGCGCCCTGCCGCAGTTGCCCGAACAAATTGTTGTTGCGAATCTCGAATCCGCCGAGCGGCCCGTTGTCAGTTGAGAAGCCGACGATGTAGTCGGTTGTGATGCGTTGCCGCTCTTCGACATCAATGATTACGTCGCGACGCTTGAAGCCGGAGTCGGTTTCGCCCGCTGCCTCTGTGCGGATGATGACCTGGCGGAAGACATCCGTCGCGTTGATGATCCGCTCGCTTTCGGCGAGTTCGGCGGCGCGCAACAGATCACCCTGCTGAATCGGAATCGCGTTCAGGATCGCTTCTCGCCGCGTCCGGACGACGCCGTTGACGTAGATTTGGTTGATGAAGACTTTGTCGGACTCGTTGATGGTGTAGATCAATCGCACCTGCTCGTCCGCGCCTCTGTTCGGTAGATCGACGACATCGAGGTTGACGACCGCGTCGAAGTAGCCGTTGCGCGCGTAGAAAGTGCGGATGCGGTCGGCATCGACGCGCGCCTGCGAGCGGGAGAACGGCCCGTCAATGATCGTGCAGCCGTCTTCGGAGTCGCGCACCGCCGGGCACGCCGCATCACGCAACGTCGCGGCGGTGTAAATTTGATTGCCGCGCACCTCGACGCCGGCGACGCGCGTCAGCGGTCCTTCGGTGACGGCGAACGTGATAATCAGATTTTCGTCCTCAAGCGAGACGCCCTGCAGCACCGCAGCCTCGGCCTGCCGGTAGCCGAGGTCGTGCATCCGCGCTTCAATCGCTTGCCGGTCGCGGTCAAGCGCCTCTTCCGAAGTGTAGCCGCGCCCGTAGCCGAGCACCGGGATGAAGCCGAGCGCGTTCGCCTCTTTCGTGCGCAGCTCGCCCGCGACATCATCGACGGTCAGTTTCTCGGTGCCTTCGATGCGAATCTCAGTCAGCTTATAACGGCGTCCCGGCTCGACGACATAGGTGATCGTGACGGCGCGCCCGCTCAACTCTTCCGGGTTCAAATTGTCGCACGATGCCGTGGCCGCGCCGCGCTCGCCTGTCTGCGGCGGGCCAGCGGCGATGGCAGCGGCGGGAGTAGTAGTGGTCGTCGCGGCGGAGGAAGTGTTGGGAACGATGCCGGTGGGGACGGCGGCTGTGTTCACGAGCGGCGGGACCACCGCGCAGTTGGCGTTGGCTTCGGCGAAGAAGTAACCATTTTCCTGCAAGCGGTTGCGGATGCGGCGCTCACCTTCGACGATGGCCGACCGGTCAATCGTGCCTTCGCGCTTGACCGGCAGCAGCTCGCGCGCCGTCTCTTCGCTCAACTCGTCATAGCCGGTGATGACGACTTTGGCCTGCGGCCCGACCTGACCGCTCAGCGTGACATTGATTTTGTTGCTTTCCTGGTCGAGTTGAATCTGCGGTTCGTCGATGCGCGGCGCGAGGTAGCCGCGCGCGATGATCGCCTGTCGAATGCGATTGATGTCTGCGCCGAGCGACTCCTGCGTAAACGGCCCGCCAGGCTGAAGCGCCAGGCTGGCGCGCACGCTCGCCGCATCGAAGCCGTCGATGTTAATCGGGAACGCGCCGACCGTCGTCCGCTCGCCGAGCGTGATGCGAAAAGTGATCGTCGCGCGCGTTCGCGTCGCATCGAGTTGCTGTGTGAAGTCGACTTCAGCGCGGTAGTATCCGCGGTCGCGCAGGTAGACATTGATCGCCTCAGCGTTACTTCTGAGCGCCTGCTCCGAGACGCGGCGGCCCGGTTCGAGCAAGCTCAGACGCGCGCGCAACTCGTCCTCTGAAACGGCGGCACCCGTGGCTTCACCGAGGTTGAGGAGAACTTCTCCGACCAGCACCTGCGGGCGGACAAAGAAGCGCACCCCGATTGGCCCGCGCGCGTTTGCGTTCGCGCCTGCGCCGGCAACGTCAACGGCTTCGACGCGCGCGTTGGCGACACGCCCGGAATCGAACAACGCCTGCAATGACTGGCGCACCTGCACGGCGGAGAGCGGGCGCCCCGGCGCGACAGTGAGCAGCGCGCGGAACTCATCCTCGGCCCCGGCGTCGCGCGCCGCTTCCTCAATCACGACCTCGACGGAGGCCACCGTGCGCCCTTCATACTTGCTGATGTCGGGTGCGACGGGGCGTGCCACTGCCGCGCCCGCGAGCAACATCAGCAGCAACGGCACCAGTACCAACACACGAATAATATCGACCCGGCTGGAAAGTAGCATGAAAGAAGTCAGTGGTCGGGAATCAGTAAATAAAAGCCGGACGTCAGTAGTTCAACACTTGATTATCGCTTGTCACTCTTCCCTGTCTCAATTCAGTCCTAACATTCATTCGTCAGAATCTCTTGCGAAAGCGAATCTCAAAACTAAAGTTATCGTCTTCGGCGCGTAGACCGTTGACCGCCCCTTGCTGATACTGGGCGACGAACGACAAGCGGTCGGAGACGCGATACTCGACCGCGACGACCTGATTCTGGTCGGACGTCACGTTGGTCGAATACGTCACGGACAAGTTGCGGTTGATCTGCCGCCCGACCGTGAGACGCGCGGTCGGACTCGCGCCGCCGCGCCCCGCAATCAACGGGTCGATCTCAAATCGATTAAGGCCGAACAGACGGTCGGTCGCGCGCTGCACGGGTGCGTTAATCAACGTGTCAGTCAACAGACTGGTCGCCGTGCCGAAGCCCGTCTGCGCGAGCGTCGACGCGCTCTGATCGCCGGACGCGAGGTTGCCAGTCGTAATCAACGACACGACATCGGCCTGCGGCAGCGACGGGTCGGAGCGCAGCGTCGTCGATGGTTGCGACAACGGCCCCGTCAGCGCGACGGTCAGACGATAGCCACGAATCTCCGTCTCCGCCTGGATGTTGAGTATCGGGTCGGCGTCGCGTTGCGGCGGCAAATCGATGTAAGCGCGCGTCAGGTCGTAACGGTCATTGCGGAAATTGAGCGTGCCGCGCGTCGCTGTAATCCGCCCCGACACGACCGGGTCGTCCGCCGTCCCGCGCACTCGCAACGAGACGGAGCCGACGACATCCGCGAGGTTGTTGCGCACCACCAGCGCGTCCCGCCCTTCGACCTGCAAATCGAGCGTTGTGACGCCGAAGCCTGCGCCGCCGCCGCCCTCTGTGATTGAAGAGTTGCGCCGCCGGTTAATCAAATCGGCGAGGTCGATGTCTTCGGTGTATTCGGCGCGCCGCAGATTGACGACGCCTTCGAGCAGTTGCTCGTTGAGCGTGCCGCGTAGTTGGAGGTTCGCGTCGGCGGTCGAGCGAAAGCCATCCGGGAACGGAACCGTCACGCCGTTCGCGCGCACGTCAACGCGCACCAGCGAAGGGCGTAATCCTTCGAGCAACGCACCGCCGGAGAGAGCGATGCGCCCGCCGCCAAGCGTCCCGGTTAAAGTTTCGATCTCGGCCTGGTTGGAGGTAAAGCGGACGCGCCCGTTGATGTTCGAGACGGTCAGGCGTTCGTCGGTGAGGAGCGTCGAGAACGAGGCCCCGGTGACCTCTGCCAGTCCGGTCAGGCGCGGCTCAGCGAACGTCCCGGTGACGTTGACACCGACGCGCGCCGCACCCGAAAGAAACAGATTCGGCGATAAGTTATCGAGCACGCGCAGATTCAACTCGCCGTTCACGGTCAGGTCTTGCCGGCCTCCTTCGCCAATCGCCGCCGTACCGCCAAAGAGCAGGTTAGTACCCGGCCCTGTGAAGCGTGTGCGCTCAAAGACGATCTCGTTACCTGTAAAGAGGACAACCAACGGCGACTCCGCCGCGAGCGAGACGTCGGCAGCACTGAGCACGAGTTCAGTGAATTCGGCGCGGCCTCGCAACGCCGACGCAAAGTCTTCTTCGCCGAGCAAATTGCCGCTCACCTTCAGCGTCCCGGTCGCGCGCCCTGTGACCGTGACATTCGCGCTTGGCAGTATCGTTTTGAACAGTTGCGTCAGATCGGCGCCGGTAAGCGTTGTCTCGATTGTTGCCGGCAGTTCTTCGTTGGCGAGATCGACTAACGCCGTCACGACCTGCGTCTGACCCAGAATGCCGGTCGTCAAATCAACTTTGAATTTCTGATCGTCGGTCGTGCGCCCGACCAGCGTCAGCGCCCCGGCGGGTTGACCATTCACGGTCACATCACGCCCCTCCGCATTCAACTCGATACGGAGGCTGCGCGGGTCGTTGAGATTTCCGGAGGCGTTCGCGGTGAAGTCGGCGGCCCCGCCGAGTTGCGGCAAGCCCCCGCCCGCTATCGCGGCGAGCACACCGAGTTGCACGTTATCGCCTTTCGCACGCAGATCAAATGTGTAATCACTGATGTTGATGTTGCCGCTCGCCATCACCCTGCCGGAGCGAAAACGCGCGTCGAGATTTTCAAGGTTGACGTTCGAACCGTTGAACGTCGCGCGCGCCACAATCTGATCGAATGCTTCACCATTGATGCTTCCCGGCCCGGCGCGCAAATTCGCACTGCCGCCGAGCGCGCCGGGAATCCCGGTCACATTGATTTCGCCCGACATCGGCCCTAAGCCCGCGAGGCTCGCGATGTTTGGGCCGCCGGCGCCGGCGGGCAGAATCGCCAGCAGGTTCGCGGTGTTCGCGTCTTCGAGCGTGGCGTTAACGGTGATGTTGTTTTCGCCTGAGCGTGGAATCACCGCGGTAAAGCGTGCGCCGCCGCCATCGCGTTCAGCTAATCGTCCGTCGTCAATGCGCACCTCAGCCGGCGTTGCGATGATTGACGCCGAGAGTGCGCCGAGGTCGCGCCCGCGCACCAGCAGAGATTCAATCGACGCGCGGCCATTGAAATCCGGAGCATTCAAACTGCCGGTCAGAGTGCCATCGATGTCGAGGTCTCCGGCGACGGTGACGCCGAAGTTTTCGAGTCCGCTCTCCACTTGCGGCGCGACGCCGGAGGCGATGAACACACGCTGCAACTCTGACGCGTCGGACGACGTGATGTTGAGGTCGAGATTCGAACTACCCTCAAACGAGAACTGACCGCGCGCGTTCAACTTTGAAGCGCCGGTCTGAAGATTGACGTTCTCTATACGAAACAGACCGCGGTCGGCGCGCACCGCGAGGTCGCCGGTCAGCGGCGTCAGCCCGCCCCGTATTTCGTCGCCCGCCTCGCCGCTGAACCGCGCATCAAGCGCACCGCTCGCCGCTTTGAAGTCAGTACCCGGAAATTGCAAATTGACGCTGCCGGTGGCTGCTCCCACGATGGGTACGACGCGCCCTGACAAAGTCGCGATCAACCCACCGACATCAATGCCGGAGAAGTTCGCCGCCACGCGAGAAGCGGCGCGCGACGACGTGGCGATGACGGCATCACCGCTCGCGCTGCCACCCAGAATCTCGGCGGTGAAGTTATTCAACTGAACTTGATCGTTGGTCGCGACGACCGCGCCCCGCGCCGCGCCCAGTTTCATCGTGCCGAGCACACCACCGCCGAGGCTCAAGTCCGCGCTCGCACGATAGCGTCCGCCCGGCTCCAGCGTGAACACCGGACGCGCAAGCCGCACGTTCTCCGCGCGCCCTTCGTTCGTGGCTCCGCCCGCGCCGGCGTTACCCGCGCCGGTACTACCCATGCTGGTACTAAAAGCCACGGTGCCGACGTTAATATCACCCGACGACCCCTGCACGCGCCCGTCGCGAATCGAGAGGCGGACGCCGGCGATGTTAAGCGTGCCTACTCGCGCGCCCGCGACTTCAAGGCCGCCGACAACCGCGCGGTCAACCACCATGCTCGCCGATTCGTCGGTGTTCACCGTCGCCTTGATGCCTGACGCGGTGACGCCGCGCACCGTCGCATCTTTATCAACGATGGTCGCGGCGCGTGCGCTCGACGCGGTGACGTTCGTGGTGCCGTCCTCGGCGCGTGCGAAGTTGATGCCGGAAGCGTCGATGCCGCGCACCGTCGTGCCGGAGTTGGTTAAGACCTGCGCGGTCGCGCCGCGCGCCGTCCCGGTCACTTGCCCGTCCCGCAACTCGGCGCGCGCATCATTCAGAATCAAACCCGTGATCGTCGTCGCGCCGTTGCGTAGCGCCGCCGCTCGCAAATCGCCGAGCCAGCGAAAGTCAGTGCCCGTCCCCATCACGTTGCCGGCGAGTTGCACTGCGCTCAACTGAAAATCACCCGCCGTCAAAAGCTCTGCGACCGCGCGCCCCTGTACCTCGTACTCCGCGCCGTCGCCGGTCGCGTTGGCCTCAACATTGAGCGCTTTCAGACGCACGTTGTCGGCAGCGAGCGCGTCGGAATGAACCGCGGCCTCGATGCGCCAGCGCGTTCCCTCGCCTCTCACCGTGCCGACGAAGTTGCCTGCGCCGCGCAAACTTGCGCCCGTCTGCAACACGTCCGAAGCCTGTGTCAGATCAACCGTCGAGTCGACTTTCATCTGATAGCGCAGCGCGCGCCAATCATCCATCGTTCCCGACAAGCGCGCCTCAGCGATGGGCGAGCGTAAAGTAAGTTCCTGAATTTCGGCGCGGGTCTGGCTGACGCGGGCGCGCGCCGTGATGTCGATTGGATTGACGGGGCGGTTGTCGAAAGTGAATGTCGAATCAGAGAGCGCCAACTCGACACGGTTCATCCGACTTTCGGCGGGCGCGTTTGGGTCGTCCGGCTCGATCTGCGCTTGAACGTTGCGCGCCTCGCCGGAAATGTCATAGCGGCGATCATCGTAATGAACTATCGAGTTGCTCAGTTTGATGCGCGCCGTCGAGTAAGAGAAGAGGATGCGGCGGTTCGGGTCAGGCTCCGGCAGGCGCAGGTTGGCAAAGTTCGAGCGGCCTTCCGCGTCGAACGCAACCCACATTTCGAGACCGTCGATGTCGAGCGATTCGAGGTTGACGTTGCGGCGCAGACTGAGCGCGTACATATCTTCGATGCGAACTGTCGCGACGAGCCGACCGACGCGGCCAAGTCGCGCGCCTGTCACGGCGTCGTACAGCTCGATGTCGCTCAGCTCGGCGGTGCGCTCGCCGAACCGCGTGCGGAACGAACCAACTTCAGCGCGGATGCCGAACTGCGCCAGCGTCCCCACGATTTGCTTCGCGATGATGCTATCGACCTGTCCGCTACGGTAGAGAAGAATCGCGACGACGACCAGCAGCACCAGCGCGAGGACAGCGGCGACGCCGGTCAGCACCGCGTTGCGGCGGTTGACATAGCGACGCCAGCGCCGGCGTTCGGCGGGCGTAGATGGCGGCGGCGCGTCGGGCGCAGCACTCACGTCCGTCGGTTCGCTCGCGTTCGCTTCAGTTTCCGGCGGTTCGGGCGTAGGCGGTCGCTGTTGTGCGTCGTCTCGATCAGCGGGCATAAAAGCTTACATGCACATCCGTGAAAAGCGGACGGCGAATCTACGGTTCAAGCTGTGGGGGGAGAGGCGGACGAAATGATGAACGATGAACGATGAACTGAAACTTTTCCTTTTTCCGTTCGGCGTTCAATTGTTTCTTACTTCTTCGCGCGCGGGCGAGCCGAGCGGAACGTTGCCGACGATTTCCAGACCGAAGCCTTCGAGCGCCGAAACCTTCGGCGGATGGTTCGTCAAAAGCATGATGCGTCGCAGACCGAGTTCATGAAGAATCTGCGCGCCGACGCCGTAATCGCGGTTCGCGCCGTAGCCGGTCTCAATACTTGCTTCCTGCATACTGATGCCGCGCTCCTGCATCAGCGCGTATGTCCGCAACTGATGCACGAGGTCGATATTCTGCCGTTGCTGCCTGAGATAGAGCACCACGCCGCGCCCCGCGCCCGCGATTCTTTCGAGTGCGGTGTGCAGTTGAAAACCGGAGTCGCCGATCAGCGAGCCGAACATGTCGCACGTCACGTTCTCAGTATGCACGCGCACCAGCACGGGGTCGTCCGTCCGCACATCTCCCATTACCATCGCGAGATGTACTTCGCCGTTCACCACATTCTCGAACGCGACGGCGCGGAAGCGGCCATAGACGGTCGGCAAATCTGTTTCCGTGGCGCGCCGGACGAGCATTTCCATCCGCATCCGGTAGCGCACCAGGTCGGCGACCGAGATGATTTTCAAATCATGCACACGCGCGAACTCTTCCAGGTGCGGCATACGCGCCATCGTCCCGTCTGGATTCATGATCTCGCAGATCACGCCTGCCGGATAAAGTCCGGCGATGCGCGCCAGATCAACCGCCGCTTCGGTCTGTCCGGTGCGTACCAACACGCCGCCCTGACGCGCGCGTAATGGAAAGATGTGACCGGGCCGCGCGAGGTCTTGCGGGCGCGTCTTCGAATCGACGGCGGTCAAAATGGTCGTCGCGCGATCCGCCGCCGAGATGCCGGTCGTGACGCCGCGGCGGGCTTCGATGGAGACGGTGAACGCGGTGCCGAGGAACGAAGTGTTATCGGCGACCTGCATCGTCAGTTGCAACTCGTCGCAGCGTTCCTCAGTTAATGGCATGCAGATCAGGCCGCGCGCGTGCGTCGCCATGAAGTTGATGATGTCCGGCGTCACCTTCTCCGCCGCGCAAACCAGGTCGCCCTCGTTCTCGCGGTCTTCATCGTCGACGACGATCACCATCCTCCCATTGCGGATGTCAATCGTGGCCTCTTCAATGGAAGCTAAAGGCATAGTAAAGTTTTCGATTTTTGATTTGCGATTGAAAGCACGTCCGAGATGCCACTGCTGCTGCTGAACCGACTCCGAACTTGAGATTAAAAACCGAATCGCAAATCGGCAATCGAAAATCACCAAACCGATGTTACCCGAAAGAGATGGCTTTGGCGAACACTCGACACTTACTTGTAACCGAGTTCGGCGAGCCTCTCTGTCGTCAGTGTTGAGAGAGTTGCCGCTCCTTCCGCCGTTGCGCTTCTACTCGCCGCGCCAACCGCGAGGATGCGCTCGACGTACTTGGCGATGATGTCTGCCTCAAGGTTGACCGAGTCGCCGGGGCGCAAGTGGGAAAAGTTCGTGACCGTCCACGTCTTCGGAATCACCGCGACTTCGAAGTGATCGTCCGCGAGCGCGGCGATGGTCAGGCTGATGCCTTCGACCGCGACCGAGCCTTTGAAGACGAGGTAGCGAGCCATCTCTGTCGGGTACGCGATGCGCACCGTCCACGACCCGCCGTGGTCTTCCGCGCCGAGGAATCGCCCGCGCGCGTCGACGTGTCCCTGCACGATGTGACCGCCGAGTCGCGTCGAAGGGGTCACCGCGCGTTCAAGATTGACGGCCGACCCGGCGCGCAAACTTCCGAGCGTCGAACGTTGCAAAGTCTCGCGCGAACCGTCGGCGGCAAACGAGTCCGCACGTATCTCGAGCGCGGTCAGGCACACGCCGTTGACCGCAATCGAATCACCCTCATTCGTTTGATGCGTCACCGTGCGCGCCTCAATCGTGATGCGCACGCCCTCGCCGCGCTGTTCGATGCCGCGCACGCGGCCAAGTTCTTCAATGATTCCAGTAAACATAAAAGGTAAGCGTTCAGCGTTCAGCTAAATGGACAGCCCGTTAGTAACAATCACCGCGGCGTCTTCAGCGATGGTGGGCGGCGAGTCGGGGCGGCACAATCGGTAATAGGACGTGCGAGGGGTGCTCGCGGTCGTGATAAATCTTTTGCTCCGCTGTCTGCGTTTTGATTGTCTTGCCGAGCGCTTCGCCGGTGTTCGGGTTGCGGTCGTACTTCGGGAAGGCGCTCGACGCGATTTCCAGTCTGATGCGGTGGCCCTTCCTGAATGTCTGGCATGTGTTCCAAAGATCAATGTTGAAGGCGTAGATGCGCCCCGGCTCGATCAGCGTTGGCCGCTCCATCCCGTCGCGGAAGCGCGCCCGCACCATGCCGTCAATCAGGCGTTGCGCGAAGCCGCTCGGCCACACGTCAATCAGCTTCGCCATGAAATCGGTGTCGCGCGCCGACGACGCGGCGTGAATCTGCGCGCGAATCGGGCCACACACTTCCAACTCTTCGGCGAGCGGCTCGGTTGTGTAAACGAGCACGTCGTCGCGACGCTCGACCGCGCGATAATCGTCGGCACTCCCGATCTGCGCGAACGACGGTTCGGTGATGAACGGCACCGGACGCGTCGGGTCTGATGTATAAGCATCGACGGGTTCATTTGCCGGCTCCGTCGTTGAAAGCGCGCCGTTGCCGAACAGACTGTTGGCGCGCCCGCCGCTGTGCAGAAAGTATTTCGTGTAGCGCGTGCGCGCCAACGGCCATTCATTCTCGTCCCGCCATTGATTCGCGCCCATCACAAAGATGCGCGCCGCCGGCTCGCGCATGATGCCGGTGTCAATTCCCTTCAGCCAGTGATCAAACCAGCGCAGTTGGTAGCCGCTCAAGTCGATGATGCCGGTCGGCCCGAAGTCAACCTCGCCGAGCTTCGACGTGGAATTAATCGCGTGCGGCCACGGTCCCATCAAAAGCTTTTGACCGCGCCGTATCTCTTCGGTCGCGCCTCTGGTCGTCATCGCCGTGAAGTTCAGAGGCGTGCCGACCTGCTCGTCATCGTACCACCCGGAGATGTGCATCACGGGCACGCGCACACGCTCGTACTTGTTCTGGTAACGCAGAGGCTCCCACCACTCGTCGAGCCGCGCGTGCTCGAACATCTCCTTCCATTCGCGGTTGGGCCGCCCCGCCGCTTCGTCCATCGTCAAGAGCGGCAGGTGCGAATGAATCTTGTTCCAATCAACCGCCTCCATGTTCTGGCTGACGTGGCCGGCGATGAAGTGATGCCAACTGATGTCCATCGGCAAGGGCACGCCGGTCGGCCATTCGACGAACGGGTCAGACGGCGTAACACTCGCGATCATCGTCGTCAGGTGCGGCGGCTGTTCGACGGCGGCGAGCCACTGAATACGCCCGTTGTACGACCCGCCGATGGTTCCGACTTTGCCGGTCGACCACGGTTGCGCCGCCGACCACTCAATCGCGTCATAGCCGTCGCGCCCGTCGTTGCGGTACGGCACAAACTTACCGTCCGAGTCGCCGCGCCCGCGCACGTCCATCGCGATATAGATGTACCCGCGCGCGGCGTAGTAGCGTCCACCACTGAGCGCCCCCGTCTTCGTATACGGCGTGCGATTGAGGATCACGGGAAAGCGACCCTCGGCATCCGGGCGGTACACGTCGGCGGAAAGCTCGATGCCGTCGCGCATCCTGACGCGCTGGTTGAAATCAATCTTGACGGTATGCGTCGGTTGAGAAGCAGATGTGGCAACTGATGTCTGGGCGTTCGCCGGGACGGGGAAGGTAAAGACAAATAACAGTGTCACGAGAAACAGGGGAATCGTTCTCACGCGCATCATGTTTCCTCTTTGTGTTGTTGAAGGAAGCTGATTAAGAATAGACATTATCGGAAATAAAAAACAGTATAAAAATCAGCTACGGAGCAGCGTTAGATGAGTAGCCCTTAGCGCGAGCTATGGCACGTGTTCCACAACACCTTGCAAAGCCCTCGGAGAGGGCGACAGAGATTGGCGGTCACGGCTGTTTTCTTTCGCGACCTGCGGTCGCTTCGGTAAGCACACAGTGCTCGTCACCCACCGCTGACGCAGTGGGCTACTGATCTAACGCTGCTCCGCAGCTAAATCCTTGTATTACCGATAACGTCTAATCTTTCGACTCGGTTTGGATAACTCCGGAACAAACAGTCTTTGTCGAGAGGCTTTAGCTCTAGCTCACCGCTTCCTAGCGTGGGTGCCGCTCGACCGACTGGCTGAAGAAGCAGCAGCCTCTAAACGTTCCGTGCTCCAGTTAAAGACTCACGTTCTGGCTGCCCGCCTGCTGCCGATCCCGAATCACGTCCACCATGCGCGCGAAAACATCTTCGATGGAAAGCTCTGTCGTGTCGATCACGACGGCGTCTTCAGCGATGGCAAGCGGCGAGTCGGCGCGTGTCGAATCGCGTCGGTCGCGGGCGTTGATGTCAGCGAGCGTGTCTTCGAAGGTAAGCTCCTGTGCTTTGACGCGTTCTTCATCGTAGCGGCGTTTGGCGCGCGCTTCAGGTACGGCGGTGAGAAAGAATTTCACATCAGCGGCGGGGAACACGACCGTGCCGATGTCGCGACCGTCAAGCACAACGCCTCCTGAACGTGCGCCCATCTCGCGCTGGCGTCGCACCAACTCGCGCCGCACTTCAGGAATCGCGGAGACGACCGACGCCGTGTGGCCGATGCGCTCCGAGCGAATCGCGTCGGACACGTCGCGACCGTCGAGCATCACCCGCAACGAATCGGGATCACCCCGCAAGTTAATCACGGCGCAGCGCGTCACCTCGGCAACCAATGCTGCATCACTAATGCTCACGCCCGCCTCAGACACCGCGAGCGCGACCGCGCGGTACATCGCGCCGGTATCAATGTAGAGCAGTTTGAATTCGCGCGCGATCATGCGACCGAGCGTTGACTTACCAGCACCCGACGGGCCGTCAATGGCAATTATCATTGATGTCATAGGTAATGGGCGGTGAGCAGTAGAGAAATATCGAGGATGAATCAGGCTTCATGTCAGTTCACTGACCACTGCTCTGCGTAGCGCATTGAGCGCGGTGTCGGTGTCGGCGCGCGTCACGTCGTAGTGCGTGACCATTCTGATTGACGAGCCGAAGCCGGAGGCGAGCACGCCGTAATCACGTCGAAGCGTGTCGCAAATCTCGTCCGCCGCGCGCCCGGTTTTAGAAACGTCGAAGATGACGATGTTGGTCACAACTTTTCCAGGATCAATCCCGATGCCGGGAATATCCGCAAGTCCGTCAGCTAAGCGGCGCGCGTTGTAATGGTCATCGTGAAGGTGCGGCGGCGTCTCCTCCAAAGCGACGAGCGCGGCGGCGGCGAGCACGCCGGCTTGACGCATCCCACCGCCGAGCAGCTTGCGCCAGCGACGCGCCTCCACGATGAAATCACGCGTGCCCAACAGCATCGAGCCAACCGGCGCGCCCAATCCCTTCGAGAAGCAGAACATCACCGAGTCGACGGGCCGGGCGAGTGCTGCGACCGTTTCATTGAGCGCAGCGGCGGCATTAAAGATACGCGCGCCGTCGAGATGTACCGGAAGCTGAAGTGCATGTGCGCGCTCGCAAATCTCTTCGGTGCGCGCACGCGGCAACAGTGTTCCGCCTGCGAGGTTGTGCGAGTTTTCGAGCGCGATCAATCCGGTTGAGGAGTCGTAATACGGGCCGCCGACTCTCAGCGCCGCTTTGATTTCGTCCCACGTTAGGATGCCGCTACCGTCGCCGCTTGTGACGGGCCGCGCGAGTGTCCCGGAGACGGCGGCCATCGCTGCCATCTCGTAATTGAAGATGTGCCCGCGCTCTTCGATAACGACCTCTGCGCCGGGGCGTGTGTGCAGCTTGATGGCGATCTGATTGCCCATCGAGCCGGTCGGCACAAACAGCGCGGCCTCTTTTTCGAAGACCTCGGCGGCACGCTCCTGCAAACGGTTAATCGTCGGGTCTTCGCCGTACACGTCGTCGCCCACATCGGCTTCGGCCATCGCGCGCCGCATCGACGGTGTCGGCTTCGTCACGGTGTCACTGCGGAAATCGATCATCTTCATAAAGGGCAGGTATCTGTCTTGGCAACGCTTAATTATTTGACTGAAAGTGGCGCCCTTGGTCTTCGCCCGGGTCCGCCCTTTCAACGTCCTGCGATGAAATACGGATGGGTGTTGCGCGCCCGAAAACCCTGACCACGACGGTCAGCATCTCATTGCCCGGCGATGCGTCTTCGACGCGCGTGACAAACGAAGCGAACGGACCGGTCTTGATCCTCACCGTGTCATCGATTTTGTACTCAGCCATTGACAGAATAAGTTAGGCATCGTCATACAAAAGCGGCGAAGACTTCGTTCGAGAGTAGCGCGCCGCTCTGAGTAAGTCTCAACACGTCACCGCGCAGTTCGATCAAACCGGCGTCGGTGAATCGTTCAAGGTCGTCGGCGTGTTCCTGGCGCACGTCGGCACCGAAGCGGACGCGATGTTCGGCAAGGTTGACGCCGCGTTCGAGCATCCGCAGGCCGAGGAACATCGCTTCAGCACTCATCGCGCGGGCGTCCAATGCCACACGTTCCACAATCGGACTCTCGCCGGCCTCGATCATCTCGACGTAGCGCTTGGTGTCGCGCTCGTTCGACCAACGCGCCCCCGTGCCGTCGAACGAATGCGACGAGCAGCCGAAACCATAGTAAGGCGCGCCCGTCCAGTATTTCGTGTTGTGACGCGCTTCGTAGCCGGGCCGGCAGAAGTTTGAAATCTCATACTGTCGATAGCCGGAGTGGCGCGTCCGTTCGACCATTAAGTTGTACATCTCGGCGGCGAGGTCGGCGTCCGGCTCGCGCCACATCCCGCGCTTGATCTGGTCGGCGAGCGGCGTGCCCGTATGCACCTCCAACAGATAAAGGGAAAGATGCACGGGTCGGAGCGCGAGCGCCTCGTTGAGATTACGTGACCACGCGGCGAGCGTCTGTTCCGGCAGTCCTGCGATCAGATCGAAGCTGATGTTATTGAATCCGGCGTCGTGTAAATCAGCGAACGTGCGCCGCGTGTCTCCGGCGGTGTGTGTGCGCCCGAGGCGAGCCAGTTCGCGGTCGTCGAATGTCTGCGCGCCGAAGCTCGCGCGGTTGACGCCAAGTCGACGGAACTCGCGCAACCCTTCCGGCGTCACCGTCCCCGGATTCATCTCCATCGTCACCTCGGCGTCGGAGTTGATACGGAAACGGCATCGGATCGCTTCGAGAATGCGGCCCAGTTGCGCCGGTGACAGAAGGCTCGGCGTGCCGCCGCCGAAAAAGATCGTATCAACTTCAAGCGTCTCCGTCGGGACGACCAGCGCCCCAATCTCTCTGGCTAAGGCGGAGACGTACCGCTCGGCGAGCCCGCCCTCGTATGTCCCGGTGGCGAAGTCGCAGTACGAGCAACGCGCGCGGCAGAAAGGAATGTGGATGTAGATTCCGGCTCTGTCCATCAGTGTTAATTCGGAGGCGGAAGTATAACACGCGACAGAGAAGCCGGAATGCACCTCGACCAGACCGCCTCGCCGCCACAGCGCCCCATCTGACGGTGTACGACTTTTGATTCGATGTACGGCTTTAAGCATCATACGTACCCAGGCTAAAACTCTTCGGTATGAAGGATGAATGAACGAAATGTCAGATGCCGGATGTCGGATGCTGGCTACACCGCCTACTTAGTCTTGACTAACATCCAGCATCTTTCATCTAACATCTGTTCCTTGCTGGCTGTCATTTTTGCCTTTTACCTTTTTACTTTTGCCTTAATAACATATGCTGCGGCACGGCACTTGAACACGAAGGATTTTTCCGAAAGACGAAGAACGAAATCGCAACAGTCACTCCGGCGTTGGTAATCGCACCGGCGACGGAGTTCAGCCCCAAATACTTTTACTGATGGAGGAGACGGAAATGAACAACGACCGAAGCAGTCTCGGTGATGACGATTTTGTTGGCAGCAGCGAACCCAGCCCGCTCGGCGGCGGCGGCACGACCAATATCGGCGGCGGCACCAGCGGCGCGTCGCTGGGGAACGCCGACACCAGTCGTTCCAGCACCGCCCCGATCAGCGACATCACAAACACCGATAGCGTAGGCGAGACAACGATGCCGAGCGGCATCAGCGACCGAGACGATACGGGCAGCACACGTCGCCCGTAGACGTCCACGGCGACTTTAGCAATTCGACTGGACGGATAAAATGTGATGAAAGAAAAGAAACGCGTTGACGAAAGCGACGGCGCAAAGAAGCAACGACCGCAACCCGAACGAAAACCGCCGGAGAGAGCGGGTGAGCGCGGTACTCCGTCCAACACCAACGTCCCGAAGCAGCCCAAGCAGAAAGGGACGCCGAATCACTGACCGCGACGGCTGACTGTCAAAAGCGAAAGAGCGCAAGCCTGCAATGCCTCACTGACTGGGGATTGAAAGCTGCGCTCTTTCACTGTCTTCAACCCTCGACCTGGAATCGTTATAATACCCGGCTGATGACCTATAGCGGCTTCCGACTGCGTGTGCCCGCTTAGAAGCTTTAGCTCTTGCCCGCTGGTACAACGTCGAGACGGCGGGCGTAGCCCGCCTCTAAACGGTCAGTGGTTTGGTTAGAGTCACATTCAATTGCATATGGCTACGGTGCCTCGCGCAAATGTTTTCCAGGAGCAGGGTTGACTACATCCACCGTCTTATTGACTTTCACTTTTGCCTTTTTACTTTTGCCTTGCTACTTACTTCGCCGCCGGAGTGATGCGTCGCAATGAACCTCTGCCGCTGACGTTGCGGCTTGAAGCGCGGGCGACGCGCTCTGCCTCCGTCAAGGCGCGCAACAGATTCTCGCCCAAAATTTTGCGCACATCACGTTCGTTGTAGCCACGTCGTAAAAGCTCGTAAGTGATGTTCGGGAGTTGTGCGATGTCCTGCATGCCTTCAGGGAGAATCGGTACACCGTCGAAGTCAGAACCGAGGCCGACGTGATCGATGCCGGCGACCTTGACGATGTGGTCGATGTGGTCAATCAACTTAGACAGCGGCGTGACCGGCAGCCCCGCACGGTAAAGCTTGTTCTCTTCTTCCGCCAAACGCTTCGGGTCATCTTTGATTTGTTCGCGCAGCTTGGT
Organism: Acidobacteriota bacterium; assembly: GCA_030859785.1. GTDB lineage: Bacteria > Acidobacteriota > Blastocatellia > Pyrinomonadales > Pyrinomonadaceae > JACDEG01. The sequence goes on along the minus strand of JALZJL010000006.1, from coordinate 11,562 downwards.
TAGTTCCGCTTCGTACCGTGCGGCGCGCGCCTTCGTCGCGTCAATCACCTGCTGGTCAATAAAAGCCGGGAAGAAGTTAATCATGATGACGCCGCCGTTCTTGGCGACCCGCCGCAGCACATCGTCGGGGATGTTGCGCCGGTGGTCGGCGAGCGCCCGCGCTGAAGAGTGCGACGCGATGACGGGCGCGGTCGATACGTCGAGCACGTCGTTCATCGTCTCGTCGGAGACGTGCGAGATGTCGATGAACATGCCAATGCGGTTCATCTCGCGGACCACCTCTTTGCCGAACTCCGATAACCCCGCGTGGCGCGCTTCGTCGCAACAGGCGTCGGCCCAGTCGTTCGTGTTGTTATGCGTCAGCGTCATGTAGCGGATGCCGAGACGGTAGAAATCGCGCAACGCGGAGAGTGAGTTTTCAATCGCGTGGCCGCCCTCGATGCCCATCAGCGCCGCGATCTTTCCTTCCCGCTCGGCGCGGCGAATGTCGGCGACCGAAGTAGCCAACATGATGTCGTTCGGGTGGCGTTCGGCTGCACGATAGACCTGATCGATCATGTCCAATGCACGCCGCGCCGACCCGCCATCTTTCGCGTACTTGCGGTCGACGTAGACCGAGAAGAACTGCGCCGTCACCCCGCCCTGTTTCATCCGCGCGATGTCGGTGTGATACTTACCCGTTGAAGAGACGCCGATGTCGTAATCCTCGTCGGTCATAAACGAAGTGATGTCGTTGTGGCCGTCGACCACAATCGCCCGACGATGCAATTCCTCTGCGCGCTTCCACAAGCGTTCGTCGCGTTGCTGTGCGACGACGGAGACAACGAATGATCCGGTAAAGATTAACAACAACGAAAAGTTCAGCTTGTTCATGAAAAAGATTTATCACAAAGTCACAAAGACACCAAGATTAGCGGTCTTTTCCCTGTGTATCCTCTGCGTCTCTGTGTTAAAAACTGAGAATCACATATTTGACGTGGTGGTAATTTATAGTTAACGGTATCAAGCAACGAAGCATCCGAGGAGTCAATTTAATGCCGAGAATCTACTTCCCCCGACTGCGGCGGATTGCGTTTATTCTGATCGCAATTTCTCCCTTCACCGCGCACGCACAAAACGGCGCGGGCGCGGACATGAAAGCATTCGAGCGCCTTGAATGGCGCAGCATCGGCCCGGCCAACATGGGCGGGCGCACCGCTGATGTCGAAGGCGTACCCGGCAATCCGAACATCGTCTACGCCGCGACCGCGTCAGGCGGACTGTGGCGCACCGACAACGGCGGGATGAAGTGGCGACCGATCTTCGAGCGCGAGAACACGATCTCAATCGGCGACATCGCGCTGGAGCCGTCGAACCCGGATGTGGTGTGGGTCGGCACCGGCGAATCGAACCTGCGCAACAGCGTCTCGTTCGGCGACGGCGTGTATAAATCAACCGACGGCGGCAAGAGTTGGCAACACCTCGGACTGAAAGACACCGAGCGCATTTCACGCATCTGTATCAACCCGCGCAACCCCGACATGGTGTACGTCGGCGCGCTCGGCCACGCCTTCGGCCCGAACGAAGAGCGCGGCGTCTTTATGACGACCGACGGCGGCAAGTCGTGGACGAAAACCCTTTACGTTGACGCGCAGCACGGCGTCTCCGACCTCGACATCGACCCGTCGAATCCGAACATCCTCTATGCCGCGATGTGGAGCTTCGAGCGCAAGCCGTGGATGCACCGGAGCGGCAGTGAGAAAGGCGGCGTCTTCAAATCAATTGACGGCGGGCGGACGTGGAACAAGTTAACGAACGGCTTGCCGAAACTCGTCGGGCGCATCGGTGTCAAAGTCGCGCCGTCGAACCCGAACGTGGTTTACGCCATCACCGAGTCGAAGGACGGCACGCTCTACCGCTCCGACGACCGTGGCGAAACATTCAAGCAGGTGTCGAAGCAGGCGAACATCGTCTCGCGCGGCTTTTACTACACAGACGTCCGCGTGGACCCGACGAACGAGAATCGCGTCTACGCCGTCGCTTCAACTTTGTTTGTGTCGATTGACGGCGGGCGCACGTTTCGCTCGATCACCGGACGCACGCATATTGATTATCACGCGCTGTGGATTGATCCGCAGAATCCGCGCCGGATGTGGCAGGGACAGGACGGTGGCGTCGCCGTGTCATACGATCAGGGCGAGACGTGGGAGTACGTTAATAACATTCCGCTCGGCCAGTTCTATCAGATTCACGCCGACAATCGGCAGCCGTTCTACTACGTGATGGGCGGCCTTCAGGACAACGGTACATGGACGGGGCCGAGCCGCACGCGCGAACCCGCCGGCATCCTGAACGACGACTGGCGGATGATCTCTTTCGGCGATGGCTTCTACGTTCTTAACCACTCGGACGACCCGGAGCTTTACCTCTCAGAAGCGCAGGGCGGCAGCATCCTCCGCACAGACTTTCGCACGCGCGAGCAGCAATCCGTCAGCCCTGACCCGCGCGGCACCGACGGCCCTGCGTCCGAAGGCAAGTATCGCTTCAACTGGAACTCGCCGATCATCCCGTCGCCACACGACAAGAACACGATTTACTTCGGCGGCAATGTCGTCTTCAAATCAATTAACTTCGGTAAGACGTGGACGCCGGTCAGTTCCGATCTGACGACCAACGACCGCGGCAAACAGGGCGAGGCGGGCGGCCCCGTCGCAATCGAAAACACCGGCGCCGAATATCACACGACGATCATCAGTCTCGCCGAATCGCCGTTGCGCGCCGGGGTGCTGTGGGCGGGCACCGACGATGGCAATGTGCAGATGACGACGGACGGCGGCAAGACATGGACGAACCTGACGCCGAACATCGCGGGCCTTCTGCCGAACTCGCCGGTCTCGCACGTCGAGCCGTCGCGCGTTGACGCACAGACGGCTTACGCCTCGTTCGACCGGCACATGCTCGACGACTTTCGCCCATACATTTTTAAGACCAACGACAACGGCAAGACGTGGCAGAACGTCACCGGCAATCTGCCCGCGAAGGCTCACGTGTGGATCGTGCGCGAAGACCCGAAGAACACGAACCTGCTCTACGCCGGGACTGAACTGGGGCTGTTCGTTTCCTACACCGGCGGCAACAACTGGGCGCGGCTCAACATGAAGAACCTGCCGCATGTCGCCGTGCATGACATCATCATCCACCCGCGTGAGAATGATCTGATTCTGGCGACGCACGGGCGAAGCATCTGGATTTTCGACGACGCGACGCCGATCCAGCAGATGAACGCCGCCGTCGCAAGCAGTGACGCGCACCTCTTCGATGTTCGACCGGGATTGCGTCATACGTCGCGCTTCACGCGCTACGGCATCGGCGACAAAGTATTCGCCGGCGCGAACCCGCCTTACGGCGCGTTAATTACTTATCACCTGAAAGAGAAGCCCGATGAGAAGGTCGTGGTGAAGGTGCAGATTCTCGACGCGAATAACAAAGTCGTCAGCGAAGTGGATCAGGCCCCGAAGGAGAAGGGCTTGAATCGTGCCGCGTGGAATCTACGCTACGGCGGCCCGCAGGTGCGTCGTCCGCCGACCGAAGAAGAGACTGCGTTCACCGGCGGCCCGCGCGGCCCGCATGTTTTGCCCGGCACTTACACGGTGCGGCTCACACTCGGCGAGAAGACATTCGATAAGCGCGTCGAGGTTCGACTCGACCCGACGATTCAGCCCGCCGTCTCGACCGCCGATCTTCAACTGCTGCATGATCTGACGCTGAAGCTGCGCGACATGCAGTCGGCGACCAACACCGCGCTTCGCGCCATTGACAGCGTGAAGGATCAACTTCAGAACGCCGAGAAAACAATCAAGGATCGAATCACCGACCCGCCAAAGGAGTTGACAGCAACGGTCACCGATCACCTGAAACAGATCGAGGCGTTGCAGAGTAAACTGGCGCGCTCCGACGAGGGTTTAGGAATCAGCGGTCGGGAATCGCTGGCAAGTCGCCTCGGCGGTTTGTTCTTCTCGATGGACGGCACCAACGCCGCGCCGACGCCGTATCAGCGCGAATACTTCAATGAATTGCAGACCGACTTTCGCGCGAAGCTCGAAGAGGTCAATCGCTTCATCAATCAGACTGTGCCGCAGTTGAATGAGACGCTCAGGCGGAGCGGCGCACCGACCGTCGCGGCGGGTAAACCGATTGAGTTGCCGCGCTAAGTAAAGGGCGCGTTATTTTGCTCCGAAAGGAAATCGTCACTATGCACCAACGTCAAAACCATCTACTCTCAATCATCAACATACTGCTCGTCACAACACTCCTCGCAAACATAATCGCTGTCGCGCAGACCGCGCCGGCCATAAAGCTTAACGATCATCAGCAGATGCTCCGCGAGATTTATCAGGAGTTGATCGAAATCAATACCACCGACTCAATCGGCGACAACACGAAGGCTGCCGAGGCGATGGCCGCGCGTCTGAAGACCGCCGGGTTTTCGGCGGATGATGTCAAGGTGTTGGTGCATCCCGGCAACGCGCGCAAAGGCAACCTCGTCGCTCGCTTTCGCGGCGCACAACAATCGAGCCGCAAGCCTCTGCTGTTGCTCGCGCACATCGATGTCGTCGAGGCACGTAAAGAGGATTGGTCGGACGGCCTTGATCCGTTCAAGTTTACCGAGCGCGACGGCTATTACTACGGGCGCGGCACGCGCGACGACAAGGCGATGGCCGCGATCTTCGTCGCGAATTTGATTCGTTATAAGAAGGAAGGCTTCGCGCCGGAGCGAGACATCATCCTTGCGCTGACCGCCGACGAAGAGGGCGGCGACTTCAACGGCGTCGAGTGGCTGTTGAAGAATCACCGCGAGTTGGTTGACGCCGAACTTGGCATCAACGAAGGCGGCGGCGGGATGACGAAGAAAGGTAAGCCCATCCTGCACGGCGTGCAGGCCAGCGAAAAGGTTTACCAAAGCTTCGCGCTCGAAGTGAAGAATCGCGGCGGCCACAGTTCGCAGCCTGTCAAAGACAATGCGATCTACCGCCTCGCCGCCGCGCTCGACCGGCTGGCGCGTTTCGACTTTCCGATGAGCTTAAACGAAGTGACGCGCACCTACTTTGAGCGGATGTCGAAGATTGAGGGCGGGCAGCTTTCCGCCGATATGCTGGCCGTCACGGGAGACAAGCCCGACGCGGCGGCGGTCACGCGCCTCGCGGCGTCGCCGTACTACAACGCGCTGATGCGGACGACGTGCGTGGCGACGCGGCTCGACGCCGGACACGCCGATAACGCGCTACCGCAAGTCGCGCGCGCCGTCGTCAACTGTCGCATCCTTCCACAAGAGTCGGCAGACGATGTGCGCGCCACGCTCGCCAAAGTTTTGGCCGACGATCAGATCAATATCTCGTTCATCAAACAGCCGAAGCCGAGTCCGCCGTCGCCGCTCAAGCCTGAAATCATGCAGCCCATCGAGCGGCTCACGTCGAGCATGTGGCCGGGCGTGACGGTCGTCCCCGTGATGAGCACCGGTGCGACCGACAGTCTCTATTTTCGGCAGGCCGGGATTCCGGTGTACGGTGTGTCGGGTCTGTTTGGCGAGATGGACGACAACCGCTCGCACGGCAAGGACGAACGCATCGGCGTCAAACAGTTTTACGACGGGCACGAGTTTCTTTACCGGCTGGTGAAGGATTTGGCGGGCAGCACTTCGACGAGCAACTCAAGTCGGTGAGGGGCGATGGATTGGTGGGTAACAATGAACACACTGTTTCACTTGGCTTTCCCGGTGCGCGACCTTGAAGAGGCGCGGACGTTTTACGGCGGCGTGCTCGGATGTCCCGAAGGGCGTAGCGCCGCCGCGTGGGTTGATTTCAATTTGTACGGACATCAGATCGTCGCCCATCTGCGACCGCCGGGCGCGGGCGGCGGCGCTCAGGCGTCGAACATGGTTGACGGACATGACGTTCCGGTTCCGCATTTCGGCGTCATCATCCCGCTCGACGACTGGCATAAGCTTGCCGCGCGCGTGCGCCGTGCGGGCATTGAATTCATCATCGAGCCGTATGTCCGTTTTGAGGGGCAGACGGGCGAACAAGCGACGATGTTCTTCCTCGACCCGAGCGGCAACGCGCTGGAGTTCAAAGCCTTCGCCGACCTGACGCAGGTCTTCGCCAAGTAAATACCTCAGCAAAAGTATTCCGGTCTCAAGATTAAACCACCGCCCTCGGACAGTTTTCAGTTTTGAGGTTTCGGTTTTCCGATCAAAACTGAAAACTCAAAACTGTTTGCTGTTGCCTTCATTACGATGATGCTCCGGGTCGTTTCAGCGCTACGTGCTGATCGACTGCCCGATTCTGTGAGAAAACCACCCATCGTGGTGACGAGGACGAGCCATCGTGCCATCGAGCCGGCGCAATGGCACAATTGTGCCCCTTAAAATGGTCGTATTGTCCATTGCTCACCGGCTCCTTCCGCACTATCTTCGGGGTCGCGAATACGGTTAGCGAAACACGACGCGGGCGATGAATGACTGCGTCCGCATCGAGTAACCGCCCCTCATCACCGAGGCGCACGTCCGAGATACGGATCAACGCGGAGACCTCGCCCCTCCAACCTTCGCCGCCGGCAAAGGCATCTACTCATCATTCGCGTAAAGGAAGTGATTCAATGTCTGAAACTTTCTCATCTGGCGCGTGGGCCGAACGGCGGAGCAAGCCGCGCGTGCAGATACCGTTCCCGGCGCGGGTGCACGGCGTGGATACGCGCGGCGAGCAGTTCGAGACGGAAACGATTCTCGATAACCTGAGCGCCAGAGGTTTCTTCCTGCGGATGCTCCCGTCTGTGGAAGCGGGGGCGCGCCTGACAGTCGTCATCAGCTTAATTAGCGCCGCGAACGATAAAGAATCGGCGCCGCGCGTTCAGATGGATGGCACGGTGCTCCGCGTCGAAGAAGTCGCCGGCGGCGTCTGCGGCGTCGCCGCCACCTTCGACGAGTCAAAGTTTCTGTAATGGCTTGACCTGACGTCGATCCCCGTGTCCACCCGCCGGATTCTTTTCCTCCCGCCCTGTGATATTCACCTGTTTGGTGTCATTGATGTATCTGCGTTTTTGGTATAGGGTGAGTGCCTCGACATACTTCTCTCTCCTTAAATACAAAGACATTGGAAGGACTCACGTGCATGCCTGAGAGCGACTTGGCAAAGCGCACAATCTTGGTGGTCGATGACTACGACGACAATCGCTTGATGCTGAAAAAAATTTGCAGAAGCGTGGCTTTACAGTGATTGAAGCGGTCAATGGCGAGGAGGCTGTCGCGACGGCGCAGCGTGACCACCCAGACCTGATTCTGATGGACATCAATCTGCCGCTGCTGGACGGCTTCATCGCCACCCGCTACATTCGCCAGCAGCAGGAACTGGTTGACATCCCGATTGTGGCGATTACCGCTTACGGCAACAAGAAGTCGCGCGAGGTGGCGTTGGCCGCTGGTTGCAATGAGTACCTCGAAAAGCCAATTGACTTTGCGCAGATCGACCTGCTGCTGGAACGCTTTCTCCCGAAAGACCGAACGCCCGCACCGGCTCCGTCGAATCACGGAACGTCGGAACACTGAAGCGCGTTGACTTCGGAACCCCGCGTGACGCGCGATGCCGTCTCAAGCGAACGCCGCGCGCACGGCGAACACCAATAACAGAATCGCCGTCACCCACCCGACTATTCCCAGCACCGTTTTGACCGCGGCCCGGCGCCTGGCGCTCCCCGCATCCGATCTGGCTTGATGATTCATCGCTACCTCCGTCACAACGGTCTTCGGGTGCAATGCCTGTGCCTGATGGCTGCAAATCAGCATCGGCGCGCGACAGAGTGATACGCCGACATGCGCCGGCGCAGTCGTGCGGTGTCAACTGAAAGAAATTTACAGCGCACTCAAGTCCGCACGGGAATAGATGATGGTCTAACTGCGTGAAAGATGATTTAAACTTAATGCAGACAATTAAGCTGATACTGAAATGGCTGCTCGGAGTGTTGTTCGTGCTGGCGGGAATCAATCACTTCGTCAGCCCTGACTTCTATCTTAAGATGATGCCGACCTACCTGCCCTGGCACCTCCTCCTCATTTATGTGAGTGGCTTTTTTGAGGTAGCCTTGGGGGTGATGCTACTGACGCGAAGCTTCGGGCGTGTCGCGGCGTGGGGATTGATCGCGCTGCTGATCGCGTTGCTGCCGGCCAACGTTCACATGGCGCTTAACCCGGAGCTTTACCCCGCCATCAACCCCGCCGCGCTGTGGGCCAGGCTGCCGCTCCAGGCGGTGCTGATCGGTTGGGCTTATTGGTACACGCGGCCCGGCGTGCGGCAACAATGGAGTCGGAGAGTCCGCGCGCGCGCTTCGTTTTGATTGCTTGCGATAGACATCAAGAAAAAGCATGAGCCACGAATTACACAAATTGCACGAATGAAATATTCTGATTGGGAAGGCAGGTCACACAATCATCGCGATAGTTTCTCCGCGCGACTGCTGCCAATGGTTTGATTTGTGTGATTCGTGTCATTCGTGGCTGACTGGTTTTCTTAACATCTATAGTAGCGTGACGGTTCATTGAGGTCGCACACTAATGTTGATCGCCGACACCGCGCATCGACCCTGGCCGTTGCCCGCGGCGCGCTGGGCGATGACGATGCGCTGGCACGACCTGCTGTTCCTCCACTGGCCGATCCGGCCCCACGTGCTGCGACCGCTCATTCCCGCCGCGCTGGAGATCGACACGTTCGATGGATGGACGTGGATCGGAGTGGTGCCGTTTCGCATGAGCGGGGTTCGACCGCGCTATGTTCCGGAACTCCGCTGCACCTCGGCCTTCCCGGAGATTAACGTCCGCACATACGTCAAGACACCCGACCGTAGCGGTGTCTGGTTCTTCAGTCTGGACGCGACCAACCGGCTCGCGGTCAGAGTGGCGCGCGCTTGGTACGGCCTGCCGTATTACGACGCCCGCATCGACGTCGAGCACGATGGCGAGAACATCCACTATCACAGCACCCGGGTGCATCGGCGGGCGGCGGCGGCGGAGTTCGACGCCAGCTACGGCCCGACCGGGCCTGTATACCAGTCCGCGCGCAGCACGCTCGATCACTGGTTCACCGAGCGATACTGCCTGTATGCGTCAGGCCGCCGAGGCCGAATAGGTTACGGAGATATCCATCACGCCCCGTGGCCGCTGCAACCGGCTGAGGCGGAAATCAGAATCAACACGATGACCGACTGGCTCGGCGTGACCCTGCCGACGACGAAGCCGATGATCCACTTCGCACGCCGGCTCGACGTGGTCGCCTGGAGCGTCGCGCGGCTCGGCCCGTCTGTCCTACCTCTCGGTTGATGTGTGGTAGAGTTTCTGCACTCATGTCGGACGAAGATGACAGACGGTTAAGTGAATTGACGCTGGGCGACGCGAAGCGAATCGTCGTCTACACGGCGGCGACGTTGCTCGCGGCGTTGCTCTTTATTGTGCTGGTTGGCAAGGTGCTGGTCGCGCTGTTGCTCGGCGTGGTCGCAGCCGTGTACCTGCTGCCCGTTCAAGAGTGGTTGGAGAAACGTCTGCGCGCTCGCGCCGGAAGCGCTCTCATCACCATCGCGTTAATCGTCATCCCGCTGGTCGCGCTGGCCGGTTATGCGTGGTACGAATTGTCGGGCTACTCAAGCCTCGTGCAGAACAAGCGCGACGAGATCATCAGTGGAATTAGTCAGGCACTGGAACGCTACATCTCGAAAGAGACGACCCGCGCCGGACTCGAAACCGCGTTCGCCGAAGCGGTCACCCGTTCCGGCGAGGCGATTCAGGAACTGCGGAAACGCTCGGCGATTCTGCTCGCGTCGGCATCAATCTTCTTCTTCACCGTCTTTTATGTTCTGACGCAACGCGTGCGCCTCACCGCGTACATCAAGCTGCGCGTGCCCGGTGATTACCTTCCGCTCTACGACAAGCTAACGGAGAACGTCGGCGGCGCACTACGCGGCGCGCTCCGGGCCGTGCTGATCGATCAGTTGCTGAAAGCTTTTGTGATCCTGATTCTCAATGTCGTGTTCGGCGTGCCGCTCGGTGTTGTGCTCGGCCTCGTCACATTCATGATCGGATTCTTTCCGCTGCTCGGCGAGTGGGCGGTGTACATTCCGGTCAGCGTCTATCTGATCGTCTTCCGCAATGACTTCACAAGCGGCATGATTTATCTGGGCATTGGCATCGTGCTAACACTCAGTTCGACGCTGCTGCTGCGCCCACGCCTCGCCGCCGCCGGCGCACACCGTTTCAACTTCTACTGGATGCTGGTCGCGCTCGTCACCGGTGTGCTCGCCTTCGGCATCCCCGGCATCGTGCTCGGCCCCGCGATTCTCGGCTTCACGAAAGCGATTGCCGACACGCTCTTCGGCGACGTGCGCTACGAAACATCGTTGCTTAAGTCGGAGAAAGTGCAGTTGGCTGAACAAGCCGAGCATACCGAGCAAGCGGCGGAAGAGGATCTCCAAAGTAGCCCGGCCAGCGCCTCTGACTGACGCGCCCGGAGCGCCTCTTGCCCCGCAATCCCACGCCCGACCCTCCCCTCCCTGTCTCCTAACACTTCTTTCCCGCCGAATAACATTTTGCTGAAACCCGACCGCCTTTATGAATGTCTACAACGTGACGCAGTAAAGATTCTTTACTGAACGATACAAGCCCATCATCCGTTACGGGCAAATCATTCTTGCGGCGTCTCGGCACCTCATTGCATCGTCCGAGCGAAACGGCAATTCACCAAGCAAATATCGAAAGGGTACTCCATGAGAAAACTGTTCGTCGTAGTGTGTCTATTTTCGGCCCTTGTCGTCGCGTCGACGACAGCCTCCGCTGACTCGGTCTCGCTGACCGGCTTCGGATCGACCGTGTGGGAAGGAAGCGCTGCCGGTTTGTACACGGGTTCGCTCAACGGCAACCCGATCACGATGGTCTGCCTCAGCTTCGACCGGCACGTCTCCGTCGGCCAGACCTGGACAGCCACTGTCAACGAACTAACGGCGGGCGGCGTTGCCAATTCTCTCTACGGGTCACAAGCCAACGCGCTGCTGAAGTATCAACAAGCCGCGTGGCTGTATGACCAAATGCTTGCTCAGCCGGGTCAGGCCGGAGAGATTCACGGGGCCATCTGGAACGTCTTTAACGAAGTCATCACGCCCGACACGGCGGCTTCTAACTCGTGGCTGACGCTGGCACAGAATCAAACCTTCTCCGGCTATGACTTCAGCCGGTTCCGTATCATCACCCCCGACATCCGCACGGACGCCGGGCCGCAGGAGTTCATCACGTCCGTGCCGGAACCAGCAACGATGCTGCTGCTCGGCACCGGCCTCGTCGGATTGGCCTCTAAAGCCCGCCGCCGCCACCGCGCCGGAGTGATCGCTCGATCCGTCTAACGGCCTCCGCGTAATTCACGGCGACGCGACTTAACCGAAAGTTTAGTAACCTTTGGTGCTAGTCATTTTGCTGGGGTTTTTGCTCTTTTCGGTTCACTGACGTTGAGATACCAGCATCTCGTCTCTACCAAAATCGCCGGAAGTGGACTACCT
>JALZJL010000418.1 GCA_030859785.1 Acidobacteriota bacterium | reverse complement strand
CTGCCGCCACGCGCGCGCCACGCTGCCAGCGCCAGCACCGCCAACATCACCGATACGTCGAGCAGTTTCAGTGTCGGCGAGTCGCGCCACACCAGAGCCGCGGCGAAGATGATGACGCATGGCAGCATCCAGTGACCGTCGTCCGACAACGTCGCCGGCATTCGCTTCCGCCGCGACAGAGCGACGACCGCCACGCACAACGTCCCCGTCCACAGAAAAACATTGAGTCCCCACGGCGTCACACGCAGCAGCACGTCGCCAAGCAATCCGAGCAACAGCGCTGCTTCCAGCACACCGAGTCCGAGCTTTGTTCTTTCCTTCATCTGAATACTCCCTTCACAAGTCCGGTCGTCAACCAGCATCCAGCATCTCACAACTGTTCCGACAGGCTTTCACTTTTGCCTTTGGCCTTTTTACTTTTGCCTTGCTGCTTAAGGAGCAGCCCCGCGCGCCGATTTTATTTCACGACCTAACCCGCTACAAGTTGCGTCAAACTTCCGAAGCGGCGCTCGCGCGCTCGGAACTCGTCGATGGTTGCTGCTAAATCGTTACGGTCAAAGTCCGGCCACATCTTTGCCGTGAACAGCAGTTCGGCGTACGCGCTCTCCCACAGCAGGAAATCGCTCAGGCGTTGCTCGCCGCCGGTGCGAATCAACAAATCAACGTCGCGCGCCGGCAGACAGTCGTTGACCGCTTCGCCGAGCAACGCGGCGAACCGCTCGCGCGTCACCTCCGCCACCGCTTCGCCGCGCAGTTTCTCGGCGGCTCGCAGAATTGCATCGCGCGCCGCGTAATCGACCGCGATGCGCAGGGATAAAGAGCGCCCTCCGGCGGTCACTGCTTCCACCTGTTCGATCTCGTCGCGGAGTGACGGAGGCAGACGGTCACGCCGCCCAACGAAGTTTACGCGGACGCCGTGTCTGACACACTTCTCAGTTTCGGCGCGCAGGTAGCGGTGCAGCAGGCGCATCAACGCCCACACCTCGCGCGCCGGTCGCCGCCAGTTGTCTGACGAGAATGCGTAGAGCGTCAGCGACGTGATGCCGAAATCCGGCGCGGCCTCGACGATGCGGCGCACGGCCTGGCCCCCGGCGCGATGCCCGGCCACGCGCGGCAGTCCGCGCCGCTCCGCCCAACGCCCGTTGCCGTCCATAATGATCGCGACGTGCAACCCTTCATTCTCGACAATTTGTAAAGCCCTTTGCAACATAAAGCGGACTCCCAAAAAAATTTAGCGCGACGCCTGAACCCTTCAGCGGGCGCGCGTCGCGCGAATAATCGACTCCATGTGATTGAGGTAACGTTCGAGCGCGCGGCGTCCGGCGGCGGTCAGGCTGTACTCCGTCTTCGGCGTCCGCCCGTCGAAATACTTGTTGCAAACGACGTACTTGGCTTCCTCAAGCTTGCGCGCGTGGACGCTCAGATTGCCGTCCGTGGTGTTCAGTTGTTCCTTCAGTTCATTGAAGGTCAGCGAAGAATTGACGGCGAGCGCACTGACAATCGCCAGACGCATCCGTTCGTGAATCAGCCGGTCAAGTTCCTGCGGCCCCGACTCCGCTGCCGTCCGATTCGTGCGCGTGACGCCGCGCTGAAGAGGCGCAGTCCCAGCGGCGTCGTGTGCTTCCGTGTTCCTCTGGCGCCCGATTTCTTTCTTCAAAGTGCTCTGTTTAGCCACCGTATTTCCTCGCGATGTAGACGCCGAAGATGGCGTGCAACCCGCCGAAGCCGACCGCCATTAAAGCGTTTCCCCACGCTGCCGGGCTAAACAACGCGATGGCGCCGAGCGTCATGAAGCACAGCCCCATCGACGGTACCGCGCTGACCGAAAAAGCTCCGCCCGTGATGACGCCCGCGCCGTACAGCAACAGCCAGACTCCCGGCAAAAGGCTCGTCAACCCGGCGCGGTGCAGCACGACGGTGAGCAGCACCCCGACGAAGATCGGCGGCGAAAAGTTGATCACCAACTTCCTGCCGGGGCGCGACAGCACGGAGGTTTCCGCCGCACGCGCTTTGCGGCGCATCGCCCACCCGGCGATCAGAAACGACACACAGGCTTCGACGACCCACGTCCTGACCCACGCGCCGGCTGTCAACTGCCGCGCCGCGATCAACGCTGCCACGCCGGCGGTAGCGCCAATCATCACCTGTCCCCACCCCGGCACCGCTGTAAACGACGACGCACCCTCCATCGTCTCGCGGATGAAGCGCAGATTGTCCATCGCGCGGTCATGCAACGCGGGCGGCTCGTCAATAATCTGTTTGGGATTGGCCGGGTGAATAACCCTCATGCGACGGACAATACAGTGCTCATCAATACCTGTCAAGTACTTTGCGTTACAAAGCAACCATCCACATTACAAAAGCGAAGGCGGCGTGGAATCGATTTCACGCCGCCTTCGCTTTTGTCTTCGACGCTCGAATGTTGACTCAACAACCGTCGTCGCCGGTTACTCGTTCGCTCCGGTGGCGGATTGCTGCTGCTCCTGCGTGCGCGGGTCGTAAGGCGTCGCCAGATATTGCTTAACGGCTCGTTGCGCGTTATCGAAGTCGATGCCCGAATCGCCCGCCCGCTTGTATTCATTGACGGCGCGCGCGCGGTCACCCTGTGCGTCATAGGCGTTGCCACGTTTGATGCGCGCCCATGCTTCGATCCACGACGGTCGCAAGTTGCCGTCAAGCGACGCTTGGAAATTATCGAGGGCCTGTTGATAATTTCGCTGCTCAAGGAACAGCAGACCGAGGTTGTAGTAGACCCACGAGTTAGACTTATCGAGCTTCAGCGCCTCTTCCAACTGCCGCTGTGCTTCGAGGTACTGCCCCTCGCGGAACAGTTCAAGCCCGCGCCGCGCGACGACGGCAATGCGCAAATCCTCCGAGGTGCGTAAGACCTTGTTGTTCGGGTCGACGATCACTTCAACCGGCTTCCCTGTCGACTCAAAGTCGAAATCCTCGCTCTTGTCCTGAATGAAGAGCGTCGTCAGATTCGCGTCATTCTCTCCCTCGGACCGTAGCGCCACCTCGACGGGCAACCGCAGGTTCTCGAAATTCTGCTTTACCGTACCGCGCGCACGAAACTTTCCCGCGCGAGTCCGGATGATCTGGTAATCGGCGGTGAATTCGGGAACGCCCGTTCCCTCGACCCAACGTGCGAAAAAGTAGCGCAGGTTGTCGCCATTGGTTTCAGTCGCAAGGCGCTCAAACTCATCGACCGAAGCGTTGCGCCCGCGGAACTGCGCGAGATAGTTTCGCAGTAATTGATCGAACTTCTCCTTGCCCATCGTCTCGCGCAGCATGCGAAAGACCATCGCGCCTTTGTAATAGACGATGGCCTGATAGGCCGCGGATGTGTCGTCGAGCGTCGACGGGGCGCGCAGAATCGATGCCGTGCTCTCGAACATCAGAGCGCGCTCCTGCATGTCGCGTTGCGCCGTCTCCACAGTGCCACCTGTCAGCATCGTTTCGCGTAGCGCGAACGCGCTCCATTCCGCCAGACCCTGTGACAGCCAGGCGTCATCGAACGACTTCAGCCCGACCGTCATGCCCCACCATTGAATAGCCGTTTCGCGCTGGACGCGCTCTTCGAGTCCGGCCTGGCGCGCCGGGTCGAAGAAGCGTGCCGACAGAAACTGTATCCCCGGCGCGGCGTAAGCGTCGAGGCTCGCATCGTCAATCTGCGCAATGACGAAGCGTGTGCCGAGTGCGGGTGCGCCGTATTGCTTAGTGTAAAACTGAAGCGCTTTACCGATCACTTCGCCGTAACGTTCGATGCGCCCTTCGCCGCCCGGCTGCACATAGAACTGAACTTCGTAATTGCCGAACCGCAAATTGCGCGCGATGTAGCGCCCGGCGGCGATACTGCCAACGAGCGTCGGCTGGCGGTTGACGAAACGTCGTCGCACTACACCACCGGCGGACGCGGACGGAGCGGTGGCCGACGGGCGAGCGACGGCGCGATTGGTCCCGGCGGCACCGCCACCGCTCGCCCGCGCCGCGGTCGTGGTCGTCGCGCCGCCGGCTGTGTTCAGAGAGCCTTCACTTGAGAGTTGCGTCGTCGGCTCGTCGCTGTAGCCGACGATCTCGGTGCCGGCGGGCGCGGTGACGGTGATGTCGGCGGTGGCGCGGTCGGCGGCGTAGTCGTGAAACGGGAACCAACGCGAGGCATACATCAGATACGAACCCTCCGAACCGATGTAAGCGAGGCGCTTGGTCGCGAGTGGCCCGCCTTCCGGTGTCACTAGCGCGCCGCTCCAACGGAAGCGCAAGGTCACCGGCTGGTTCGCCGTCACTACCTCGCCGAGGTCGACGCGCACGCTCGGCCCCGTCGTGTCATAGCCGGCGGCATCCTGCACGAAGTTGGTCAGTGGCTTGCCGTTGCGCTCAATTGATTCAACCTTCAGCGAGCCGTTCAACTCGAAGACGACCGAGCGCGTCGGATCGAGCGGCGTAAAGGTCACGTCGCCGACGGCGCGCAGAAAGTGCTCGGCGGGCTGTAGCTCGGCCTCTATTCGGTAGTGCGTGACGTCGAAACGTGCGCGGCCCGGAGTCGGCGGCTGTTGGGCGAAAGATTGAATTGTCAGACAGGCGAAGATGCCGGCGAGCGCCGCCGGCCACATGCGAAAGCGAGATTTAAAGTTTGTCATAAAAGCTTTGTCCGGGGAGTCAGGATTTGCCCGCCCGTTGATTATACATTCCGAGCCATTGGAGCGAAGCCAAAGGCCACCCCCGCCGACCAGTCAATGCCGCGTGTGTCTCGATCACAACATTTGAAAGTTGCGACAGCCACAACCGGGCCGGTGAGACTGATGCAGCGGTTATCTCTGTCTGCGGCGAGACTTTTGATGTGACCGGGGCGGCGTCCGTTGTACGGCCAAACGGCCATCGACGCAAAGGTGTTGAGGGGGATGCCAGCGTCGAATAAAGATTGTGCCATCGACGCTACTTTCTGGTAAGGGGAAACTTACTGGTGAGGTGAAACGCTTCTCGCCGGTGTGACAGTTCCGGTTGGCTGTTACTTTTGCCTTTTTACTTTTGCCTTCTGAGTTACTCAGTAGTGCCGGCCCGTCTTCTTGCCCGCCTTGTCTCTCTTCTTCCCCGCCTTGTCTCTCTTCTTCCCTCGACGCTCGTCCGCGCCTTTCAGCGACGCGAGCGGCCACAGACGATACTCGACTTCGGCTAGTCCCGCATCAATCACGGCGGCGACCACTTCTTCCGAAGACTTGTAGCACGGCGCGGCTTCGTCGAGTGGCACGCGCCCGTCGGTGTTAACGAGGATTCCGGCGGCGGCGTACTCGTCGTCAATCGCGCGCTGCGACAACGTGCGGATCGCCTCGCCGCGCGACATTCTGCGGCCTGCGCCGTGATTAACCGAATAGCCGCTCCGTTCCGCTCCGGCGAGCGGGCGCAGGATGTAGCTCCAATCCTTGTTGCTGCCGGGAATCAGAACCGGATGCCCCGTCGCCGCCCACTTCGTTCCTTCGAGCGCCGGGTGACCGGCGGGGAACGCCCGTGTCGCGCCTTTGCGATGCACCCACACGTCGCCGAACTTCGGGTGCTGCTCCCGCTGCACCAGATTGTGGCTGATCTCGTAAATCAATTCGAGGTCTTCCCTGAAGACTTCGCGGAAGGCTTCGGCGACCTGCTCGAAGATGACCAGCCGGTTGAGAATCGCGTAGTTGCCGCCCGCCGCGACCGCGTTTAGGTAGTCTTTATAGTGCAATGAGTCGGGCGTGAAGTAGCCGAGGTCAATATCGGTAATCGCGTCAGGGCGTTCGGCGCGGGCCATCTCGAAGAAGTTGGTCGCGAGTCCGTGGCCGAAGCCACGACTGCCGGTATGAACCTGCACGAAGAGCGTCCCGGTCTCTTCGGCGCGCTGCAACTCGATGAAGTGATTGCCGCCACCGAGGCTGCCCAGTTGATTGACGCCGCGCTCCGGCTGACCTTTGCCGCCCCACGGAATCTGCCAATCGTCGTCAACCGGGATGCGGTGACGTTCGGCGCTGCTCCGGTCGAACGTCGCGCCGTACTTCTCGACGTAATACTCTGCGCCGCCGCGCACCAGATTATTGAACTCCGGCTTTGACACGTCGCCGAGTTTGATGCTCTTGCCGCCCGCGCCCATCCGCACGCGCTCCATCACCGCGCGGTTGAAGTGGAGACGCTTCTCCGGCGTCGCTCGCTCGACATCGACGTTTGACCGGGCGCTCATCATCCCGCAGTTGTGCACGAACACGCCGGCGTCAATAGCAAAGTTGCCGTGACGGGGAACAGTCAGGCAATAAACGTCCGCCGTCTCATTCAGAGATTCAACGGAAACGACTTTGTGATTGTCGCCGTGTGACCATCGTTGATGATGATGAATATCAAACTCGCCGGTTAACAGTTCGTTGTAACGCTGAAGCTCTCGCCCATATTGCGAAGCGTCGAACGGCATCAACGAAGTGTCCGGCGTTAACTCTTCAGCCACCCGGTACAAACCGTCGCGCAGCATGAATTGATGATCCGGCGTGCAGCGAATCTCGCGCCCGTTGTCGAGCGTCACTCTGACGAGCGCCGCATTCGTTCGGGTCATCTTCGCCGTCGCTTGCGCGATGACGATCTGCTGTTCCTCGGAAATCGCGAAGACAAACATCTCTTCGTTCGACTTCGCCAACTCGCCGATAGGGGACACGCGTCCGTCGGCGAGCGGCACCAGGGTATCGGCGGTGAAGCACCCGATGTCATAGCCCACCGGCCCCATCGCGACCGCGCCACGCTCAGCATCGGTAATCAGCACGCAGCCGACGGGCACGCCGTAACCGTAGTGCGTGTCGGGCGTAATCACGACCATCCGCACGCCGGGGAAGCGCGTCGCGTTGACGATCTGACGATAGAGAATATCTTCTGCGTCGTTGAGCAGTGATTGAGTCAGGAACAATCTGACCGGCACGTCACCGGTGTCTTCCGTCTGAAGCGTGTAATAGCCAAAGCCGGACGGCCTCGCGAGGTGCTTCCAGTTGTCTTTGTTCTTTAACTCTTTCGCGACCTTCAATGCTTTCGCGTCGGTATTGTGTTTCGCCATGACTTCCTCTGCTGGTTATCTATTATCTTTAGGACTGACGCAACAAGCAAAAGAGAAACAACGGATTACACAGATGACACGGATTGATGGTCTGCCATCTGTGAAATCCGTGTCATCCGTTGTTTCAGTTATCTCTTTTGCATAAACCCTAATCAAGAATATATTGGAATTACGGGTGTGTGGGAAGAGTTGAGGATGTATAATCCGTCTTGGGTGATTGTCCCTAGGTTAATAAGCGAAATATGGAAATTGAGGTGGTCACGCTTTCGTGGACACAAAACTCTCTTAACTCGTGCTCCTTTCTTGGGTAGCTAAGTTCTGAGCTTGCGCTCTTTGATCATACGCTCGTTCATACTCCTGTGGGCTGACATAGCCCAAAGCTGAATGACGGCGCACCGGATTGTAATAGCGTTCGATGTAGTCGAACGTCTCCAGTTGTGCTTCGGCCACATCGCGCAACGCACCGTCTCCCAGTAACTCTGTTCTGCTTCAGATGGAATTGGAGTTTGACGGCTTCTGGCATAGTCTAAACCTTGATGGAGGAATCTATGCCGAAAGATCGCAAACACTACACCCCCAAAGAAAAAGTCGCCATCCTTCGCCGCCA
>JALZJL010000416.1 GCA_030859785.1 Acidobacteriota bacterium | reverse complement strand
AAGGCGTCGCCTTCGTTGACCGCGTGACGTTTGAAGAGCAGGAAGTTTTTGGGAAGGTCGTCTTCGTCGCCGCCTCGACGCTCGAATCAACGCGCATTCTGCTCAACTCGAAATCGCGTCAACACCCGAAAGGACTCGGTAATTCGTCGGGCACGCTCGGACGTTACCTGATGGATCACTTCGGCGGCATCAGCGCGGGCGGCTTCGTCGGCGTCTTAAAGAACCGCACGCCAGTCAACGAAGACGGCAAAGCGTCGGGCTACGTCGTGCCGCGCTTCCGCAACATTGACAAGGCGTCGAAGCAAGCGCGCTTCATTCGCGGCTACCACTTCGAGGGCGGCGCGGCGACGCCGATGTTTCCGGGCATGGCGCGCAACATCACCGGCTTCGGCTCGCCGTTCAAGAAAGAGGTTCGTAAATTCTACACCGCGCCGGTCGGCCTGACGGTTCGCGCCGAGATGCTGCCGCGATTTGAAAACTATGTCGAGATTGGTCCGGGCGGAGTGGTTGATGCGTGGGGCATCCCTGTCCTGAAGGTTCACATTCAACACTCCGACAACGAGCGCGAGATGGCGAAGGACGCGGCGGAGACCGAGGTGGAAATACTGAAAGCGGCGGGCGTGGACGTGACCTATTCCGGCGGGCTGATGACGGCTCCGGGCCGCATCATTCACGAACTCGGCACCGCGCGGATGGGCAACGATCCGAAGACCTCGGTGCTGAACAAGTACAACCAACTGCACGAAGTGAAGAACGTTTTTGTCACCGACGGCGCGTCCTTTGTGTCCGGCGCGAACCAGAACCCGACGCTGACGATCCTCGCGCTGACGATGCGCGCGTGCGACTATTTGATCGACGAACGCAAACGCGGCAACGTTTAGGACGAGCAGCCACAAACTCCGATTGAGTGGATGGCTCTAGCGCCCTCCTCTCAACAATCTTACGCGAATAAGAATTGTCAGAGACGACGAACATGTCATCACAGAAAAGAAGAACGACGGCTAATCGCGTTGGCAATCGCGGCGGTAATGCGAGTGCCGGCGTCACGCGCAATATCATCAGCGAAGTGCCGGCGACAAAAGCGCCGGGGCCACGCCCGCAGACTAAACTTCACTCCGTCGGCGGCTTGATGACCAAGCGCATGTTCAGCGGCGACTTCGACGCGCGCGGCACCATTTATAAATTCTCGTTCGAGCCAATGGCTGCTGTGCTCAACGACAAACGGCAACTTGAATTGACCGGGCGCTTCATTGTCGCGTCGCGTCGCGGCACGTCGCGCGTGGCGCCGAATGTACGCGCGACCTTGATCGCGACGCAGGGCGGGATTGGCGCTTCACCGTCACGCCGCCAGGCACTGACCGCTGCGACGAGCACGAGCGGTAATATCGCCACTCCACAACAGAAGCAGGAACAGGCCAAAGCGCCGGAGACGAAACAGGAAGCGCCAGCACCGTCCGCCGCCGCCGCCGCCGCGTCTTCAACACTTCCCGTGACTGAGGCGACCGGCGACCTCGGCTTCGTCGGCGTGATGTACTTTCAGTTCAGTCCGCTGGACGCCCGCGCGCTCGGCGTGCCAATTGATTTGAGCCGCGTTCAACTCAACGCCCGCTTGGCGTCGACCAGCGAGCTTGAACGCGATTTGCAATTACTGTATTCGGATGTGGTAGCCGCGATTGACGGCGACAAGGCTGACCCGCAGGCCGCGACACGCTACGTCGAGCAACTTAACGGCGTGTTGAAGGGTGCGCGCGTCGGCGCGTATCGACCTTTCGCCGCGGAGCACCAAAACACGGTCGCGGCGCAATCCGCTGCAGCATTAACCGCGACCCAAGTCCACATGCACTTCTCACTGCTCGAAGCTGCCGAGTGATTTTCTCAAGGCAGAGAATGCGGACTCAAGTACAAAGTTAAGACTTACATAAAAGGGATAACAGAAACAACGGATGACACGGATTTCACAGATATAAAGACGATCAATCCGTGTCATTTGTGTAATCCGTTGTTCCTCTTCTGCTTGTTGCCATCAGACCTAAAGTTAAAAGCGTCCCAGCGGTCACACAGCCGCCGGGACGCTTTCCTGATTTTGCATGTTTGTGTGTTGCCGACCGATTCAATCTTTAACGAGTTGGTGGCAACAACGGGAAGTTAAGTCTTTTTCTTGCCGCTCTTCTTTGGTGCGGCTTTAGTGGTTTCGGTCGCCTTGTAGTCCTTCAACCACGAGACGTCGACCGCGTAAGCTTTTCGTTCTTTCTTTTGTGCGACTAACCAGTTGCCGCGCGCGTTGTGCTGTTCGCCGCCCTGGGGAGAGGTATGGCAGTAAGCACAGTCTTTAGCCGGAAGACCGAGTTGCTTGGCTTTGTTCAGGAACGGCGGATAGCTCCTTGTCTCTGGCATCATCGACGCAAAGTACAAGACTGTGAAGCCGGCAATGATCAGTCCGCTTAGGATTTTCCGAGGTTGCTTCATCATCAGTTTTTTTCTCCCCAAAAACCAACTTGATGGATGTCGTCTTCCGCCGGGAAGCGGTTAACATGAGGCTCGCCATTAAACGCCAAAGCGCTCTTTGAAGTCAATCGACGAAAACGATTTACTGCCGGTAATAAATGACGATTAATGACCGCTTTTCAGTAACTGGTTGAGTTGCGCTACTTGCGTCTCCGCCTCTTGACCGCCGCCTTGTGTCGAACCGAGGCTGCGCACAATGCGGCAGACGTGTTTGTTGATTTCTTCGCCCCTCTGGTTGTCCATCGGGGCAATTACGACGCCGAGTTGGACTGGTCGGCTGGCCCGCGTCGCCGCCGTCAGTTGCGCCGGAAGCTGCATTTGCAGAAAAAATATCTCGCAGCCCGTCCCGGTATCGACCTTGGTATAGAGCGACTGGGTCTGCTCGGTCACTTCGCCGCCGGCGGGCTTGCGGCCTTCAGGCGCGGTTGGCGTCTGCGTCGTGCGGGCGGTCGATTGGGTTGATTGCGCTAATTGGCCTATCGAGCCAGCCGTTTCCGGATTGCGAGCCTCGCGGCCCTGCGGCTGCGTCGCGGGTTGACCGGTCGCGGCCTGCCCCGTCGTGTTGGAAGCGCGCCGCGCCGGCGCAGCAGAGGCGTTCGGCCACGGATTACGAGCGCGCGAGAGTGTTCCGACCAACATCGCGGACGCCATGCCGACCGGTGTCGCGCCCTTCGGGGCCGCCTTCCTGCCGGTCTGATTGATCGTGCCCTGGAATTGGAGCTTGCCGTCGACGACCTGTGCGCCGGTGATGACGTAATCAAAAATAGGTCGGTCGTCGTTCGTCCGCGCCGCGATTCGGTTGCCTTGCATCTTTCCGGTCAACGCCCGCACCGGCTCGGTAGCTTTCGGGATGCCGACCGCAGCGACTGTCCTGGCGGGTCTCTGTTGACGGCGCACACTACCGACTCGGTTGCCGCGCTGCTGTTGCTGCTGCGCCGCCGCCTCCTGGATCGGAAGACTGATTGCCGCCAACGCGATAAAAACAAGTCCCATTAAAAGTTTCTTCATCACCGATTTCCTCATATCTGTCACAGCGGCTAATTAAGAACCCAAGCAAAAGTTTTTCAGTCCAATGATAAAACACAACCCCCATCAAGACTGGTGGTTACTTTTGCCTTTTGCCTTTTCACTTTTGCCTTCCTATTTACAGGCGACCGCCGCGCAACTCAGCGACGATGTAATCGCAGGCGCGCGCCGTAATTGCCATCATCGTCAGCGTCGGGTTCTGGTTGGCGACCGAGACGTAGCACGCGCCGTCGGTGACGAACAGATTCTTCACGTCGTGCGCCTGATTGAATTTATTGAGCACCGATTTCTTCGGGTCGTTGCCCATCCGCGCGGTGCCGACTTCATGAATCAGGATGCCGGGCGTCGAGGTCGGTCCCTGGCTGATGCGGATGTCTTTCGCGCCGGCTCGTTCGAGCATCTCGCCGGCGGTCTCGCCCATATCCCGCACCATCGCGCGCTCGTTGTCGCCGAATGCGCATTCGATGTGCGCGACGGGAACGCCCCACGCATCGACGACATCCTTATTGATGCGGACAAGGTTCTCGAACTTTGCGAGCGATTCGCCGAAGCCGCCGAGGCTGATGCCCCACGGATGACTCTCGCGGACTTCGTTTTTAAGCTTCTTACCGAAACCCGGCAGCGTCTTCGCGTGCCCGTAGAGCGATTGGCCCGATCCGCCCTGAAAGCCGTAGCCGCGAATAAAGTTCGGGTGCTTCGACGTCAGGTTAACGAAGCGCGGAACGTAGATGCCGTTGGCGCGACCGTCCTGCTCAAGTCTTTTAGCGTCGAGCATCGGCATCGTGCCGGAAGCGCCGCCGCCGCCGACGTGATCCATCAAATAATGGCCGAGCACGCCGGAACTGTTGGCGATCCCGTCGGTGCCATCCATCGATGGAGAGTTGAGCATAATGCGCGTCGTTTCAATCGTTCCGGCGCACAGCAAGACGACTTTGCCGTGAACTTCGCGGTGCTGGCGAGTGTTCGCGTCGACGTACTCGACGCCCTTCGCCTTGCCGGTCTTCTGGTCGAGAATGACGTGGCTCACGACCGCGTGCGGCACCAGCGTCGAGCGTCCGGTGCGTTCGGCTGCCGGCAGCGTCGAGTGTGGGCTGCTGTAATATGCTCCGACCGTACAGCCACGGTCACAATGGCCGCACCAGTGGCAGACGGCGCGATTGCCAGCGGTGTCCGTCTTTGGTTTGCCGGTCAGGATCGCGACGCGCCCGATGGTCAGACGGCGATGCGGATCACCCATGCCGTCAATCGCTTTTTTGAGAACTTTTTCGCCGCAGGTGAGCGCCATCGGCGGCAGGAATTTGCTGTCCGGCAGTTGCGGCAGTTTTTCGTAGTTGCCGCTGATACCGACGAAATCTTCGACTTGGTCGTAGTACGGCACAAGGTCTTCGTAACTGAACGGCCAGTCGTCGCCGTAGCCGTCGTGCGTCGCCGCCTTAAAGTCGTAATTTGAGAGACGGTAGCTTTGCCGGCCCCACGGAATGCTGCGCCCACCCACGTGACGCGAGCGAATCCAGAAGAACGGTTTGTCGGGCGGTGTAGTGTAAGGATTTTCGAGATCATTGACGAAGAACTGATAGCCGTATTCGTTGCAGGCGTAGCAGCGGCTTTGAATCGGCTGCGTGCGCTCCATCTCTTCGCGGTTGCCGAAGCCGCGTCGTTTGGTCTCATACGGAAATGTGTGCTCGGTGTATTCCTTCAGCGGGTCGAGTTTGCGCCCGGCTTCAAGGACGACCACTTTCAGTCCGGCTTCGGCGAGGTGCTTGGCGGCCCACCCGCCGGTCGCGCCGGAGCCGACGATAATTGCGTCATAAACTATTGGAGGCATGTGATACGTGTTACTCCTCTCGGAGGGGAAGCCATCTCCCGACCTTCGATAGTCGCGGCGAAACGGTTAACGTTTGTATTTGAAGTGGAGAGCGTGCTGATCGTACGAAGCGGATTCGCCTGTCGAATGTCGACCCGGTTAATTTTTCAGCACGTGAAGACCGCATCTTACCACCCTCCTTCTTTGCCCGTCCACGCTTTTTGTGCTAAAACCACGTCCCGTTCAAGTTCTTCAAATTCAGCTCACCGCAAGAATTTGCGGAGTTCGCGGAGAATAAAAACTTAATTCTGTTTACTCTGCGTGCTCTGCGGTGAATCCGTCAGGACATTGAAACAATTTCACGTCCGCAGATTCTATTGACTATGAAAAAACTAAACATCGCGATGATCGGTTATCAGTTTATGGGTAAGGCGCACAGCAACGCCTGGCGGCAAGTCGGACGATTCTTCGACACGCCGTTCGAGCCGGTGATGAAGGTCATCGTCGGTCGCCACGAAGAGAAAGTGAAAGAGGCTGCCAGCAGATTCGGCTGGCAGGAGCACGCGACCTCCTGGGAGCAGGTGATCGCGCGCGACGACATCGACGTGATCGACATCTGCACGCCCGGCGATTCGCACAAAGAGATTGCCATCGCGGCGGCGGAAGCGAAGAAAGTCGTCTTCTGCGAAAAACCGCTCGCCAATACTCTTAAAGAGGCTGAGCAGATGCTTGACGCCGTGAAGAAGAACGGCGTCATCCACATGATTTGTCACAACTACCGCCGCGCGCCCGCCGTCACGCTCGCCAAACAGTTGATTGACGAAGGGCAACTCGGCGAGCTATACCACTACCGCGGCACGTACCTTCAGGACTGGATCGTCAACCCGGACTTCCCGCGCGTCTGGCGTCTGGAGAAATCAAAGGCCGGGTCGGGCGCTTTAGGCGACATAGGCTCGCACTCCATCGACCTCGCGCGTTATCTAGTCGGCGAGGTTACGGAAGTCGCCGGCCTGCTGAAGACATTCATCACCGAGCGTCCTCTGCCCGACGGCAGCGGTCAGAAGGGAACGGTCGATGTCGATGACGCCGCGCTCTCGATGCTGAAATTTGACAACGGCGCTATCGGCACGGTCGAAGGCACGCGCTTCGCGACGGGACGCAAAAACTATAATCGCTTCGAGATTAACGGCAGTAAGGGAAGCGTCGTCTTCGACCTCGAACGGATGAACGAACTTGAGTTGTACATCGAAGAAGGCCCGAACAGCGGCTTTCGCACCGTGCTTGCGACCGACGCCGCGCACCCCTACGTCGGCAGTTGGTGGCCGCCCGGACACATCATCGGCTACGAGCACACCTTCACACATACCGTGCTCGATTTGCTGAGAGCCGTGAGCGAACAAAAAGTGCCGACGCCGAACTTTGAAGACGGCGTGCAGACACAAAAAGTTTTAGAAGCGATTGAGAAGGCGTCGGAGTCGAAGAAGTGGGAGATGGTCTGAACAGAAGTAGACTGAAGCCCTGGTTGGCCTTTGTGACTGAGAGCAGACGTCAATAAAGCATTACAATGGATGTCGCGATTCTTTTGCAGATTACGTTAATAGGGCCCGAAGTAGTATGTGTTAACAACTCTCGATTGCACAGGTTTACCGAAGAACAATGTCGGCGTGAACTGTGTTTGATAAGCTGCTTGCACTGCTGAAGGACGCAATAGTGGATGACCACTTATGGCTCGCGCGGAGACAACTTTTCCTGTTTTGTCAACAGTCATTTCAACGACGACAGAACCAGTTAAATACGTATCTCTGGTAGGAGAAGGAGTTGTAAGTACCGGTTGGCTAAAAATTTCGCCGGGGACAAAATTATGGACCCACAATAATAAAGTCATAGCAACCCCGACGATAAAGGTAAAAATTCCAACGGCTACAAATTTGAGTCGCCTCATAATGTATTCTCCAAATAGTAGAGCACAACACTTTCTCATCGGCTTATCAACATAATCCTTGAATTCAACCTTAAGTGCAACTTTGACAGTCGCCGTTAAGGGCAAGCCTGAGTGCCGACTTTAAAGAGTATGTAAATGTTTCTGGCCGCAGAATCTGTTCGCGTCTGTCAGAACTATTTGCTCTCAAACTTATCAATCCCTTTCCTCAAACACCGCAGTACTTCCACGTTCAGCTTGGCTTCATCGGAGTGCAAATAATTTTGGAATATTTGTATCGAGTTAATCAGGTCGTCTAATAAGACAGCAACTTCTTCTTTACTCGTAATCGGCAGTTCAGCACACATCGGTCCTCTTCTTCCATGACCGTTGCTCCGATTGAGATAAACGCCTTAGTGAACGAGTAACGCCCGTCCGATACCATGCCGAGTGCTACTCGTCGGACTCATGCTTGCAACCATATAGGGAAATACTTGTTGCAATCAGAGCTGTGAAGCAAGTTCCGTGCGTGTAGTGGGATTAGCACGGGAGGCACAGAGAAGGGAATCGTTTTCTCTGTGCCTCCCGTGTTAAAGGCAACCGCCTTCTCCACTCGCTCACTGATGTCCCACTCTCCGTCGTCACGATTTGGGCTGATCGGTTGAGACTTGACAGCTTTACCTGAAAGCGAGGTGAGTGCTACAACCCTTGCGGAGGTATACGACCATGATAAAGATTACGTTTGCCGACCGCGAAACCGAAAAACGTGCACTGGCATTTTTGATCGGTCGCTTCTCCGGTCGCGTGCTGCGCTCAGGTGAGCACTTAGTGCCGGAGGCTGCTTTGGAGGCACTCGCCGACCAAAACATTCCGTTCATCGTGAAAGGAAAAACGTCCATTAACGGGTTAACCACTCTGGTGCGTGGCCGTAGCCACGCCTCGATCTCCTCCACGCCCCAGCGGTCGGATTCGACGGCTGAAACCATCTCAATCTGTTCTGTGGTTGGTGCCACAAGCTTGCGGTGATTTACCCTAAGAAAGATTCGCGTGACGGTTGTGGCGGTTCTCTTAATGCCGCCGACCCACGGGTGATTTTTGATGAGTCCGTATAGAAGTGTCGCCGCCTGCCTGATGAGGTCGGCGCCTTCGTAAGCGGCGGCGGCTTGTGGTCTGCTGAATCTGCTCCATCCTCGGCAAGGCGGGTACAAAATGCTGAAGACAACTCTGACACAAATGCCCCGTGCGCGCGTGAGCCGGATGGCTTCACCGCCGACGGTCTGGAAACGGATGTAGCCGTCGCGCAACGGCAGGAGCTAACTTCTTAAGGAGCTCAGCTCCGTTCTCTCCATTCGTCATTATGACGAAGCCAGATTTCCTTTCTACCGACGCTTCGGAAAAGCAGTGAAACCCCTTATTATCTCCCCCGTGGTTGATAACGTCATCGTTCTTTGTGTGCGCTAGCCGCCACCCCAGCGCCCATGAAATCGAGTATTCGTCATTCTCAACAACTTTCACCTGCGGACGGAGCATTTCTTCAAGACTGTCTTTCTTGAGGCGAAACGCATCGCTCTCTTTCGGGTCGATAATTTCGATCACAAACTTCGCGTAGTCTGCAGGCGTCGTGAGCAGGGCGCCTGATGAACCATACCTTGCGACACTTGTTGCTGTCCCTTTCTGGTTATCGAATGGTTTTCCCTTCTCATCATGCGGTCGTGCCATACGCTTTTCAAACATGTCATTCCAGACATAACCGCTCGAAGCCATTCCAAACGGCACAAAGAGATTCCGTTTCATGTGCGGGTCTATATCTGTCGCGCAGACTTCGAGGCCTGCCCCGTATGTTGCGCAGGCCTTTAGGTTCACTTGGCCTGTCAAATGTGTCACCACGGATTGCAAATAACTGTAGCCCTCACCGGAATAGAGATACTTTTCGCCGGGCGTGAAATGGATTTTCAAGGGTTCTTTCTCGGACCGCCAGTTTTGAAAACCGCTGGTATGAGAAAGCACTTGACGGGCGGTAATGAGTTCCAGCCGCGGATCACCCTCCACAAACAGTTCAGAGGTATACTTGGTCAGGGGTGTATCGAGATCCATGATGCCTTTTTCGCATAATTTCATTACGGCATAGGCAAACACCGGCTTGCTCATGGACGCCGCTTCAAACACGGTGTCGTTATCAACCGGTTTTTTCGACGCGCTGTCTTTAACGCCAAACCCTCGACGCCAACGCAGTTTCGCGTCTTTGATGATGGCGATGGAAAGCCCTGGAACCATGACTTCTTCCATCAGTTTCGGAATCTGTTTCTCCAGCTCAGCAATCAGGGTTCTCCAAGCGGTGCCGTCCTTTAATTCGGCAGATTTCTGATTCCCTCGTGCTGGTGCTGCAACCGGGAGAAGACAAAAACCAAGAGCGGCTCGACTGCTTCCTACCAGAAAATCTCTTCGACGCATACGATGGGCCTTTACCTTCCGGGCTGTGATGGATTCAAGTGCGATCTTCACGGATTGCTGTTGCAGCCCAGGGTCGATTGCGAAGTGGACGACGTAGATTCATGTCGCCAAGTCGCTTCATCTCCTCCAAAGCCTCGCGCGATTCTTCATAACTCTCCCTCACCAGCGCGGACAGTTCCGGCGTGAGCGGCGGCAGAATCTCAAACTCTAACCGGCCGCCCCCAGCATGAAGCAGCGCAACGGAGCCTTCGGCGACGTTAAGCGCCTGAGCAATCTCCGGCGGGAGATGCATGATCCATCCCTTCACTGTTTTCTGCGGCGTATTGGCGATGCTCATCTGATTACCTTGCCTTCAACTCCGGTAAGCCTCGCGCCCGCGGCCCTGCACCGGAATTCCGAGCGACGGCAGTACCTCGTTTTGAAGCCCATACATGCACGCCGCGGCCTCATCAATCTTACGCACAAAAGCGATGGAGCCTTGCAAGACCGGCTTTAACTTTTCCTTGTCCTGAATGCGCGCCGGTGGATACTCGTGCTCGACGACGAGGTGCGTATTGGCGACATCGAGTTGAAGGAGTTCGCGCGCCGCGAGTTGGTGGTCGAGCCAGTCGACGGTGCGGTTCTGTAAATATGCGAGCGGGTCATGTCGGGCGGTGCCGGGCAGTTCGTGCTCGGCGAGCACCGTCTGCTTAAGCCATGCGTTTGATTGATCCGCCGGGTTCTCTGATGGCTGGCCGTTTTTCCAGTCGCCGCGCTGAATCGTCTGCCCGCCATAGCCCCACGCGGAGACGCCCTTCGCATGCGTGACTTGTCCTTTGACGTGGAAGCCGCCGATTAGAAAGTTGTAGCCTTCGTCCTTCAAATACTGAAAGATCGAGCGCGTGTCCTGCCCCATCAGAATCGCGTGCGACGGATCGTAGTGGATGCGGAAATGGTCGCCGACGCCGTGCTTCTCACAGATTTTGTGGAGCGCAATCCACGTCCCCGGCGTGTAGGCAATGTTGTTATGAAAGTTGTCGCCGGTCGTCCATCCCGGCATCGGACACTGCTCGACGCGGTAGGTCAGGCCGCGCTTCTTCGCTTCCTTCAAGAGCGGGATGAAGTGCTCGGTAAAGTCGTCGAGGTTCTGATCCATACTGTGTGTCTGATTCCTGCCGACGAAGCCGCACACCGCGTCCACACCGAGCATCTGGGCGGCGTCGAAGGTGCGCAGCATAAAGTCGTGCTTCTTTTTTCTGAGAGCTGGATCGTGGTGCAGCAGGTTGTCGAAGTACCCGACATCGGAGAGACCGACCTTGGACTCGTCGAGCGCGGCGCGCACACGTTTGGCGCGCGACTCGTTGAACGGCTGGCGCAAATCGAGCGTGTTCGCGGTCGGATCGAGCATCGCCTCGGCTGGAATATCCGATTCCGAAGGGTGGAGCGCGGCGGAGAGTTGAATATAATCGGCGCCGAGTTCGCGCGCGAACGCGAGCCAGTCTTCAATCGCGCGGTCGGGGTCGGGGTCGCGAATTTCGCGCGGCGTCAACTCCTGTAGGGCGGAGGTCAAAACACCGACTTTCATGAATTGCGGCTCGAATGGTTTGGTTGACATGGTTTCGCCTTCCTCTGTTAATCGTGTGTCACTGGCTGGCTTGAATGATTTACCGGAAAGTCGAGCGATCTATCGCGATTGATCTTCCGGTCGGGCTGTTGCGAGCAACGGTGAACTTATACCGTCTCGGAAACTCTCGTCAAGACCACGCACTCGCTCTGAGTGAACGACACCAAGTGACAACCGAGCCACACAAGAATGGTACATAATGGAAGACCTCACCGCAGAGACGAGAGAGCCGAGCCGCAGAGGTTCGCGGAGGCTTACACAGTTCAACTCTCTGCTCGGTTTCGGCGTGGCTCTCAGCGCCTCGGCATTGAAAGTTGTTTCCGGCGACCGTCATGTCAGAAATTATCGAGCGTCTCAATGTCAGTGTTTCGATTTAGAATCTCGTGTTGACAGAGAGTCGTCGCCGTATCATCATCATAACTCTTCCGCGTATACGTTTCACCGCATCGCCAAACTTTTGACTTTCATGACCGAAGAAGGAGATTAATGTCTTATGCCTATTTTAAGCAGGCGCGACGCGCTCAAAGTCGGTGCCGCCGCGACCGTCGGCGCGGTCTCGCTGCCGGGTCTTGACCTCGCGGCGAACAGCACGGAAAAGATTGTGAAGAAGGGTCGCATCAAACAGTCGGCTTGTTTCTGGTGCTACGAGAAAAAAGTTCCGCTCGATGATTTATGCAAGAACGCTGCGGAGATGGGGATGGCGGCGATTGATTTGCTGAACGCCGGTCAGTGGGAGACGGCGCGCAAGCACGGTCTGACATGCTCCGTCGGGTATGCCGAAGCGGGGAATATCGCCGACGGACTTAACAACAAAGCGAATCACGACAAGATTATTCAGGGGTTTGAGAAGAACATTCCGCTCGCGAAGAAAGCCGGCGTCCCGAACGTGATCGTCTTCTTCGGCAACCGCCGTGGGATGAGCGACGACGAAGCAATCGCGAACAGCGTCGCCTGTCTGAATCGCGCGAAGAAAATCGCCGAAGATAACGGCGTCAACATCGTCATCGAACTGCTCAACAGTAAGGTGGATCACAAGGATTACATCGGCGACCGCACGTCTTACGGCGTCGAGGTCTGTAAGGCCGTCGGCTCGGAGCGCGTCAAACTGCTCTACGACATTTACCACATGCAAATCATGGAAGGCGACGTGATTCGCACCATCAAAAACAACCACCAATACATCGGCCACTACCACACGGGCGGAAATCCCGGTCGCAACGAGATTGACCAGACGCAGGAACTTCACTACCCGGCGATTGTCAAAGCCATCATCGACACCGGCTTTGCAGGTTTCATGGCGCACGAGTTCATCCCGAAACGCGACCCGCTCACTTCGCTCCGCGAGGCCGTCGCGCTGTGCGATGTTTAGTGAGCAGTGACTCGCCGAAGACTTGCGTTCAACCATTTCGGACGCAACAAAACTCCTGCCGCGAAGCGCCTCAGAAGCGTCGCGGCAGGAGTGGAACCGTGGGAATTCTTGTGACAGTTTGATGCTGTCAGGTCGTCGGACTAAACTTTTCGGGCGCGGGTTTTTTGTCGGGAATTAAATCGCCGGTGAACAGTTCAACGACTGCTTTCGCAGTGCCGATGATGGGAATCACATCGAGTCCGACATGCATCACGCCGTTGACCAGTCCCTTCTTTTTAACTTCACGGGCAGCCAGTCCGACGGCCAGCGCCGAGCCGATAAACGGAATCGGTTTGATCAGACGCTTCGCCAAAACCCACCCACCGGCGCGCGTCGCCCTGCGTGTCAAATTCGCTGCCATGAGTTTCTGACTCCTTTAGTTTTTATTTAATCCGAGTTCCTCGCGGAACTTGCGCTCGTCATATGGTGACAGGTTGAACGCCCGACCATCGATTTCAAACGTCGGCACCTTGCGCTTGCCGTTGTTGATTTTCATCACATGCTCCGCCGCATAGTCGTGCTCTTCGATGTTGATCTCTTCGTAAGCAATGCTGTTATCGTTGAGAAATCTTTTTGCATTGCGACAGTCGCCGCACCATGTCGTCGTATACATTTTAATGTTTGCCACGTTAGATATAAGCCCTCTTAAAAAAACTAGATTCACTGTCGATCATTGTAGAGGAGCGAGGCGTACCTGCCAAACCGTCGGACAGCGCGATAACGTTGGCTTGTGATTCACTCGACGTACCAGATTCAAACGCGAATCGTCCAGCGCACAGGCTTAACACCAGCCTCAGATACACCTGAGCAAACCGCACGCCGCCCGTCCTATCGAGAAAATCAGCGGTCAAAATACAGTCAGCGAGCGTTGATCTGAAAACGTCCTGAGTGCCCGCGCAGGTGAGGCATCGCCTTTGCTTTTCCCGACGCTTATCATGCCGATTTTAAGTTGCCTGAAGTGGCCTGAGATGCGCGAGGTTGCGCTTGAGTTAACCGAGCGGATGCACGCGGGTCACGCGCGCGGACAGTTCTCGATTCCGGTGGTCGATTTTGTTCGTGTCTTTTCGCCCAATGCGAGTGCTGCAGAGTTGGCGAAGGTGGACGCGCGCGGCGACATTGAGTTCATAGCCGACGTGTCGGACGGCGGCACATTCGCGCTTGCCGAAGGTCATCGCGCCCTGTTCGATCTGCACCGTGAGGGGCTTGTGCTTCGTATCCCGGCTCGGATGAGCGGTCGCTATGAATTGCGCCCCGACGCCTTTCAAATAAATTTCAAACAGGGCGAAGAGTTAGAAGGCTGCAAGCGTCTGCTGCTGCTCGTCTGCAACCGCGTCGTCAGCGTCGATGTCTCGCCGCGACGTGTCGATGTGCGCTTGCCGCACAGTATTCTGAACTTGTGCGTCGAATTTGAATGAAGATGGCGGCGAACTTTTAGATGTGCTTTTAAGAAAACGGCTTAGCCACGAATCATATAAATCAATTCATTGGCGGCTTGTACTTCCCGACTAACTCGGACCTTCCAGACGTATGCGTGCGCGTTGAAGGAATGTTCGCATCATCTCGGTGACGCCCTTTTGCATCTCGGTGCTGAGACGTGATTCGCCGGCTAGTCCGGCGAGCAGGTGCAATTCTCTGGCGCTCTGCCGGCGGAGTTCGACACGCTGCATGATGCGGATAAGCACGGCCTGTGCGTTGCGCTCCTCGAACTGTGCGGAGTAACGCAGCAGATTCTTTTGCTCGCCAGCGATGGGCGACCATTCAATGCGCGCGGGCTGATTGTCGGTCTGCTCGACGGCGAACGACTGACGAATCGCGCCAATCACCGGTATGTCGGCGCGAATCAACCAACGCGCGACGCCTCCCGCCTCCGTGGCGACTTTCTCGACACCAGGCATCAACTCGGCGAAGTTACGCAAGTTGCCGAAAAACTCCCGCGCCCGCGCAAGCGTCGTCTTAAACTCTAACTGTTCGTCGAATGCCGCCTTGATTTGAAACACAGTTAACCTCAGTGCTGAGTACTGAGTACAAAAGCATTGTCTTCTTACTCAGTACTCAGCACTTCTAAAACGCCGGTTGAAACAGAAACGAATTGAAGAACAATCGTGTTGTCGTGCGCCAGATGGCGCGGAAGTTTGGGTCTTCGGCGTAGAGGACGACGTGGCCGCGGCCCGTCGACTCCTCCATTACGTAGGCCGTGCCGCGTAGCAGACGTTCGGTGTCCGGCCAGATGAATCCGGCGAGTCGCAGCGGCGGCTTTTCGTCGGCGCTGAAGATGACGGCGTTGATGCCCTCCTTTGACGGGCGGAAGAAGTAAGCCGAGTCGACCAGCACCGGCAACGTCGTCATGTCATAACCGTAAGTGAGTGGCGTCGTGCGGTCGATGGTCGCGCGCATGATCGCGCCGGGTACGGCCTCCGGCACTTTACCGGGTCGCGCCGATGGCGAGGCAATCGGCGGCAAATCAGGCGGCGCGCCCTCCTTCTTCTCGGTCTGGCCGGATGCCTGTCGCTCGCGTGCGTCTTCAGCTGTTTCGCCGGTTGCCGCATTAGACCGCTGACGCTGCCCTTGCCGAGGCGTCGTCGGAGATTGCTGCACGGAAGTCCCGCTCGTTGCAGTGCTCGTTCCGCTCGTCGTCTGCGCTGGTGTCGTCGTGGTGGTCATCGTGGTTGTGCTGCCTGATGGTTGTTCCGCCGGGGCGCCGTCAGGCTTCTGTCCACTCTTCTCATCGTCGTCGTCGTCGCTGCCAACCAGACGCGCCGAGGTGAGGTTGACATCTTTCAGCGCCGCGAAGACCGCCGCACCCTTGATGCAGACCAGTGTGCCCCCGCGCTCGCTCCACCCGCGCAAAATGTCGACACCGCTTTTCCCTAGCGCGGCGAAGTAGCGACCCGGCGAGCCGTCCGGCAGGATGATTACGTTGTAAGCGTCGAGCCGCGTGCGCTTCAGCGCGTCAATCGTCATTGGCGTGAACTCGACGCCGTAGCGGTCGAACGTCCACCAGATCGCGCCGTAACTCAGTTGGCTGACCGGCTCGTCGCCGACGACGATGATCCGCGGGCGTCTCAGCGACACGACCGTCTCCGAGCCGACGCCGGTATCGCCGCGCTCCGCGAATCCGGTATTGACCGACCAGACCGCAACCCCCGCTTCGCGCGCGAGCGCGTCGATGCGTTGATGCAGCGCTTCGGCATTACGCGAGACGCGGGCCACCACCGTGCCGCGCGGGTAGTCGCGACCACCCGCGTTGAGCGGCTTCGTCGCAACGGCCAGTTTGAAGTCTTCTCGCAGCAGACGCGCGACCAGCGATGCCGCGCCGTCCCGGTCATATGGAATGATGTAAGCGGTCGACGCGCGACCTTCCATCGCGCCGGCGCGAATCAACGACAGCGAAACGACAAGGGGATTAGCAGCGGCGACGGAAGCAGCGGGCGTCGCACCGCCGGTTTTCTCTGTCACATTGTCTGGCAGCACAAGGCGGTCGGCGGAGCCAGGAAAGTCCGGCGCGTCCTCCGTCCAGAAGGCTTCGACGCCGAACGCGAGCGGCAGCGACCACGACGTGACGTCATAAAAACCATACTCCTCCTTCGGCGCACTTCGTCCACGCCGCTGATTGCGCGCGTACCGCGCGAGTTGCTCGCGCGCGAACTCCGCGTCCTGCTCGGTGTTCGGTTCAAGCAGCGCTTTCGCGAGGCGCTTCTGCGGCTGCGCCAGATCGACGACGAAGGTCGAGGCCGGAAACGTCCGCGCTGTCGGGGCAGCATTCGGCTCAAGGTATGAATGCGCCTTCGCGGAGCGGAACTCGCCGCGCGCTTGCTTCACCTCAATCCCGGCGCGCAACAATATCTGCGCCATCTCGACGGCTTTGCCCGGGTCGCCCGCGTAACTAAAAACGAAACGGCGGACGGAGCCGCGCCCGCCCTCTTCGACCGCGGTGCGCTTGAATTCATAATAGTCTGTGAGTCGTGCATCGCGGTTGCGCGCGGCGGTTTCCAGTGTCGTCAGCGATGCGGTGAAGTGCTTGGCGATGCCGGAGCGCATCGTCACGATGGTGTCGTCGTCGCGCCTCCAACGGAGTCCTTTCCATCCGCCGCTGTCGGTTTCGTAGGTCATGCCGGTCGCGCCGTTCAGACTCGGCCACGAATCCCAATAGCCGGGGTAGAACAGATCAAACACATCGCGCACGTAAAAGTCCCATCCGCGCGCGTCGAACTGCGCGGCATTGGCGCGCCCAAAGGCGGTCAGCCAGCGCGCGGTCTGCTCCGGCGGAAGGTTCGGGTTGATCGGCAATGCCGCCGGCGGAAAGAAGTACTGGCTCGGCTGCCCGTGATGATCGACGAAGACCTGCGGGTTCCATTCAAGGTAGGCGCGCTGCATGTTGCGCGTCTCGACCTGCGACGTGACGATGTTGTCGCGGTTGAGGTCAAAGCGATAGCGATTGACGCGCCCGTAGACCGACCACGGTTCGTCGTGCTCTGCCGCCGCCGGGTCGGGGTTGCCGACGCCAAACGAGTTGTACCACGTCACAAAACGCTCGTGGCCGTCCGGGTTGGAGCAGACGTTGACGAGCGCGATTGTGTCTTTCAGGATGTCGAGCGTCGCCGGTTCGTTCGACGCCGCCAGTTGATAGACGACCTGCATCATCGCTTCAAACGAGGCCGACTCGTTGCCATGAATCGTGTAGCTCAACCAGACGACGACCGGCGTCGAGGCAATCAGCGTTCGCGCCTCGTCGGGTGCGAGGCCACGCGGGTCGCTCAGGCGCGCGATGTTCGATTTAATCTCGTCGAGTCGACGCACATTCTCCGGCGAACTGATTGCGAGCAGATGCATCATCCGGTGCTCGTTCGTCTCGCCGATGTCGGTGACGCGCACGCGGTCGGGCGCGGCCTGTGCAATGCGTTCAATCACGCGCTCCATCGTCGCGTAGTTGGTGTGGAAGTCACCGGCCTCGAAGCGCGTGATCGTTTCGGGGCGCGGGACGTTCTCGCGGTATGGGCCACGCGTGTAAAAGTCGAAACGCGGCTCTGGCGGCGGCGCTCCGGTTTGAGCGTCGGCGGTTGATGAGTAAATGAAGAAGAGAATCGTCAACAGGGCGAGCCAGCGACCGTGTGGGATCATTTGTCAGGCGAGCTTTCTTGTAACGGGAAACGGATATGAATGACGCTACGAATAGTACCTTGCCCATCCCACGTTTCTCAAACCGGGGCGACTTCCGCCACACTCGACTCGAAACGACGAAGAGGCTGCTCCTCATTCGAAGCAGCCTCTTCATCATCGGGTCGGCACAGAGTTTACATGCAGGCAAGAATTCTTCGGCTACCGCTTTACAGCAGCGGATTCAGTCTTGGCGCGAGCTTGTCAATCAGCTTGCCGCGCGGGTCAAGGCCGCCGATGGGCGCGCCGGAGACGTTGCCTTGGCGGTCGAGAATCACCAGCGCCGGCAACTGATCCGCGCCGACCTGCTTAAACAGCACGCCTTCGGGGTCGCGCAGCACACCAACCTTCAATCCGTACTTTTCCGCGAACGCACGCAACTGCGCGTCGGTCGCATAATTCTTCGAGTTCGGCGAATTGGAATCGGTGCTCACCCAGTAAATCCGCACGTTGCGGTCACGATACTCGTTCGCCAATTCCTGCACGCCCGGCAACAGCGCCCGCGACAACGGCAGCGAAGACGGACTGAACGCCAGCACAACCACGTCGCCGCGCAGCATCTCGGCGGAAATCTGCCCGCCGTCGGTGGTGCGCAAGTTGAAATTAATCGGCCCCTGCTGCGCCGACGCCAGCGGCACGGCGACCCCGCCGACCGTCAGCAGCATTGATAAGGCCAGTGTCACGACCAGTCTCACTGTTAATGTCATAAGCGAGCGGCGGTAAAATTTAAGCATCTTGATCTCCTGCTAAGGCCACCTTTGAAAGCATGTGCGAGGTGTCCCGACAAAAAAATTAGATGAGCAGGTATCACAGATAGTTGGACGGGATGAGTACAGAGCGGGCGCGTCCAGGTCAACTTCGCTCGGTCAGGGGCGGCGGGGCACCGATAATTTCTTCGTGCAACGCGCGGTAATCCTCCCACACATCCATATCGCGTGCAACGTATGGCGAATTAACCGCCACGCGCCGCACACGGTCGCGATGCGCGTCGAACAGCGCGCGTAAACCCCGCTCGGCGTCGAGGCGCAAAAGCTGATCGCGGTATCCGAGGTCGATCAGAACCGGATGCCCGCCACGTCCGTTCCATTGCGGCACGATGAACGGCGCTCCAGTTCGCAGTCGCTCGGCGATGAGGTAGCGGATCACGTCGGGCGGAATCGCCGGTTGATCGACGAGCGCGACTATGAGCGTCCGCGCCGCTTCAGACACCTGCTCGACACCCCGCGCGATAGAGACGCCCATCTCACTTCCGGCTGCATCATTGACGGCGAACTTGATGTTCAGGTGGCAGAGTCGCTCGCGCATCTCGGCGGCGCGGTGGCCGATGACGACGATGATTTCTTCGACGCCCGCCGCGCGCAGATTCTCGACGCACGCTTCACTGACCGTTCTGTCGCCGAACGGCAGCAACGGCTTAAACGCACCCATCCGACTCGAACGCCCCGCGGCGAGCAGAATTGCAGCAACATTGTTCATGTTAGTGGTCAGTGGTCAGTAGAAAGGCACTACACCTACCGACCACTGATTACTGCTCCCGCAGTTCTTCGAGGGCGCGGGTGACGAAGGGACGGGTCATCTGTTTGCGCCAGTTCATCACGTGGTCGGTGTTGTCGAGTGGGCGGGCTTTGACGTAGCAGGCCTCCGCCGCCGCTGCGATCCGCCCCGTGTCGAGCGGTTGGCCGATGAGCACGTGCGCTGCTTCCGCGACTTGCACGGGTGCCGGGGCGATGCCGCCGAGAACGATTCTGGCGTCAACTACTGTTCCGTCCGCCGCGAAGTTGAGCGCCGCGCCGACGCCGAGGACGGGGAAGTCGAACGCGCCGCGCCGCCGCAACTTTTTATAGACCGCGCGCCAATTGTTGACGGGCGGCAGGTGAATCTCGGTCAGTAACTCGTCCGGCCTCTTGTGCAGGTAATCGATGCCGTCGTCATTGTAGAGACCCTCCGCCGTCACCATTCGATCACCGACCGTCGAGACGAGCCGCACGCGCGCACCCATCGCCACCATCAGCGGCACGAGGTCAGACGACTGCACCGCCCAGCACTTGGAACTCCCCGGCGCGACCCAGCACACGTCGCCGTCCTTCTTCAGACAGAAGTTGATACCCTTGCGCCATTCATAGTTTTGGTCGTAATAGTTGCAGCGCGTATCCAGCAGCAAGTTCCCGCCAATCGTCCCCATGTTCCGTAAGATCGGCGTCGAGATCAATTTCGCCGCCCGCGCCACCGCCGGGTAATCGCGATTGATGATTGGGTGCTCGCAGATGTCTGTGAGCGTCACGCCCGCGCCGATTTTCAAACCCGCCTGACCGTCGCCCGCAACCTGATGAAGCTCTTTCAAACGCCCGACTGAGATCACCGTGTGCGGCGTCTGCTGCCGACGCTTCATATTCGGATAAAGGTCGGTGCCACCCGCGACGAACTGCCCCGCCGGCCCTACATCCCCCATCATCTTCGCCGCGTCCGGGATAGTTTGCGGAACGAGGTAGGTAAATTTCGGAAGTCGCATCATAACGCTCTAATCATCCTCACGCTTTCGCCTCACGAATGCACCGCGACGCGCGGCATCTCGCGGCCGCCTTACAGCCGTCGAGTTGCGTCAGGCCATCTTTCTTTCTTTAATCTTCAGCTCGGGGTGACGCGCGAGGAAGCCGCCGCGCTTCATTTTGTAGCGTCCGGGTTTGAGCGTGGCGTCTTCATCAATGCCGGCCTCCAAGCCGCGCCGGTAGTCCTCTTCTGAGATTTCGATGGTCACGTTCTCGCCATCGTCTTCAACCACCGAGAAGACAAGCGGTCTATCTGTTTTTTGTTCGCTCATAAATTTGTTGCTCCACTTGGTCGGCCTTCCGCGCTGAAATGATGCGGATCATGTCGCCCAACCGCTCGGCATAAATCACGTACAGTAGCCGCCGACTCGACAAGCCGATGATGAAGAACAGGCTTTCCGTCTCTGAAAGTTCTGCATCGTAATCTTCCAGCCCGTTTGGGTCGTAAAAAACTTCCGTAGCTTCTCCAAAGCTGACGCCATGCTTCGCTAAGTTGGTCTGCGCTTTGGCATCATCCCATTCAAATCTCAACGGCGGTCCTTCCTTATATTTTTGCCAACGTCTACGAGTGGATCGCCACGCGCGGCATCTCGCACCCGTCGCCGCCTTTGTTACGCTGCTTCGCTGTGGAAACTAAAACGGAGTTGCATCAGTAGTGCGGGGTCGGTGATGTCAGCGTGCTTGTAAACCTCGCCCGATTCGTCAACAAATTCCACCATGTAGCCGCCCGGATGATGTGTGGTGCGCGCGAACGCTTCGATGACCGTTCCCACATCACCCCGCTGCAAACCTACGTCTGGCAAATCAGCCAGTAGTGCAACCACGTCGTTTTCTTTTATCTCCTGCATTGTTGTTGTCCTTTCACTTTACGTAGCAACTCGTCATGCGGGGAGAGTCCGTGCCGTGTTCGATGATCCATGAAGTGCGAACACGCGCAGACATCTCTCCGCGTGTAATTACCATGTCGACCACATACGTTTGACCGAAGGGCGATAACCTTCCCTCAACTGCCTCGCTCCGGTGAATCTCTTGCAGCACTTGTTCTCGCAACCAATCTGCATCATCAAGGGTGATGCCCAGTGCTGCTCGGAAGACGCGAGATTTATGCTGACCCACATCATGCATCGGGTTCAAGCTGTAAGTGATCAACTTGCCAACATCTACTACCGCATGACTGATGTTGGGTAGTTTCATTATTCGCTCTCTCGCCGTTGCTTCACGAATGCACCGCGACGCGCGGCATCTCGCGACCGTCGCCACCCTCGGCGGGCGTCTGCACTTTCATTGGTGTCGGCCACTCGACGGCAGGCACGTCCTTCGGGCCGAAGCGACCTTCTTTCCCCTTCGCTTTGTCGCGCAGCGCCGTTAAGACTTTCTCCGGTGTGATCGGGACTTCGTCGACGCGCACTCCGACGGCATCGTAGACAGCATTGGCGATGGCCGGCATCACCGGCAGCAACGGCCCCTGCCCGACCTCCTTCGCACCGAAGGGGCCGTTCGGGTCAGCGTCTTCGATCAAGTATGTCTTCACATCGCACATCTCCATCGTCGTCGGACTCTTGTACTCAAGCAGTGAAGGGAACTTGTGGACAACGTTTCTGTTAGCGCGGTAGTTCATCTCTTCCATCAAGGCTTCGCCGAGTCCCATGTAGACGCCGCCCTCGACTTGCCCCATCACGAGCATCGGGTTGATGGATTGTCCGATGTCGTGGCCGATCCAGATGCGCTCGACGGTGACGATGCCGGTTTCCGGATCAACATCCGTTTCGGCGATGGCTGCCGAATAGCTGTACGCCGGCGAGGGGCCGACACCCGCGCCTTTGAACTTACCGGGCGATGCGGGCGGTGTGTACGAGCCGACCGTGCCGATGGTGCCGAACTTCGTCTCCGCGAGCACGACCGCTTCGGCGAATGTCACGCCCGTCTCCGGGTTCTCCACATCGAACACGCGACGATCCGCGAACGCGAGATTCTCAATTGGCGCTTTCAACTTTTCCGCAACGGCAATGGATAGTAATTCGCGCGCGCGTTCGGCGGCTTGCAGCGCGGCGTTGCCGGTCATCAGCGTGACGCGGCTTGAGTAGCTGCCTAAGTCAACCGGCGTCAGATCGGTGTCGGCGGTGACGACGCGGATGTCGAACGGGTCGATGCCGAGC
The DNA here is from genome assembly GCA_030859785.1 of Acidobacteriota bacterium. Lineage (GTDB taxonomy): Bacteria > Acidobacteriota > Blastocatellia > Pyrinomonadales > Pyrinomonadaceae > JACDEG01. The sequence continues at coordinate 1,692 of JALZJL010000416.1, read as the reverse complement.
ACCTCGGCGACAACGTAGGCGAGCACCGAATCCGACCCTTGCCCAATGTCAATCGAGCCGCACTGCACGCGCACGCCACCCTGCCGGTCGAGGCCGAGCTGCACGCCGGAATGCGGCATCTGGTTCCAGTAAATCGGCAGCCCCGCGCCGCAGATGTAACTGCTGCATGCGATCCCGACGCCTTTGCCGAAGGGAAGCTTTCGATACTTGTTCTTCCAGTCGGAGCCTTTGACGATCTTCTCGATGCACTTGCCTAAACCCATACTGCCGACACGCAGGTAGTTCGCGGTCAGAGAGTCCGCGGGGACGAGATGCTTCAGGCGCATCTCCGCCGGATCGAGGTTGAGTTGGTCGGCAATTTTGTCGAGTTGGATTTCAAGGGCGAAGCGCGGTTGCGGCGTGCCGTGCCCGCGCTTCGGCCCACACGGCGGCTTGTTGGTGAAGGCGCGCAAACCACGAAAGCGATAGCGCGGCACGTCGTAGGTCACGGTTTGCAGCGCGCCGGTGTAGAACGTGCTGGCGACGCCATAACTGCCATACGCGCCGCCGTCGAGTAAGGATTGAAAGTCGAGCGCCGTGATCGCGCCGTCTTTTTTGACTCCGATCCGACTCTTCATCAGCACGGGGTGGCGTCCGCGATGGCAGTAGAAAACTTCTTCGCGCGTCAGCGTGATTTTCACCGGACGCCCGGTCAGCATCGCGAGTTTGCAGACGGCGACCTCGTGATTGAACGGGTCGCTTTTGCCACCGAACCCGCCACCGTTCGGCGTCGCGATCACGCGGACATGAGCGGGGCGCATCTCTAAAACTTTGGCGAGCGCGCGGTGGACATAGTGCGGCGTCTGCGTCGAACTCCACAACGTCAACTTATTGTCCGGGTCATAGTGCGCGACCGCCGCGTGTTGCTCCATTGGCAGGTGCGTGTTGCCTTCGTAAAAGAAAACGTCCTCGCGGATTAAGTCGGCTTCAGCAAAACCTTCGTCGAGGTCGCCGAACTCCAGATGCACTTTCTTATGGACATTGCCGCCGTCGCCATACTCGTGGATGCGCGGCTCGTTGATCATTACCGCCTCTTCGATGGAGGTGATGGTGTTTAACTTCTCGTACTCGACCTCAATCAGATTCATCGCGTCGAATGCGGTGTCTTCATCAACCGCCGCGACGGCTGCGACCGGGTCGCCGATGAAACGCACGCGGTCCAGGCAGAGCGTGTGCTCGTCCTGACTGACCGGCAGAATGCCATACGGGATCGGCAAGTCTCGGCCCGTGATAACGGCGAGCACGCCGGACAACGCACGGGCTTTCGACGTGTCGATGCTTTTGATCATCGCGTGCGGTTCGTGTGAACGCAGCAGCTTCGCGAACAACATGCGCGGCAGCACAATGTCATCGGCGAATTTAGTTTGGCCGGCGCACTTCGCCCGCGCGTCAACCTTGCGGAACGGCTTGCCGACAACTTTCAACGGCTTCCCGCCACGCACGTTTCCATTGTTTCCGTTATTAGTCATAACCTTGAGTCATACTTGCGGGCTTTATATGTTTATTTGTTTGGTAATCGTTCCTGATATGTGAATCAGGAGTTGAAATGACAGACCAGCAGGCCGAACTGGTAGAATTTTCTTACCATGGAAAATCAACTGATTCAGCTTTATCTGCTTGTCTGCCTCATTTACGATACCCGTTCAGAAACCT
>JALZJL010000414.1 GCA_030859785.1 Acidobacteriota bacterium | reverse complement strand
CGGCGTGGGTGTCCGTTGGGTAGCTCAGTCCGAGCGAAAGATAGTAGTTGCTCTTCGGGTTCTTGACGTAGACATAAAAGCTACCTTCCGGCGTCCGCCCGTCACCTTCTTTCATCTTGTCTCCCGCTGGGTCGAAGCCGAGGCCGATGCGGTAGGTGCGGACGATGCGTCCATCCGAGTACAAATCCAGCGTGCGTCTGCTTTTGGTGACGACGATGCGCGGCTCGACGAGCGGGAGTTTGAGCGGCGGTCGGAGCGTCACGGCATCGCGTGAACGTTGAGGACTTTTCAGCACCGCCCGGACGCGCGTTAAGAGGGCGACGCACCGCCCGCGCCACGCGAAGACCGCGAACGCCACGCCGGCCAGCGCAGCAACCAGAATCAGCAGTGCCATATTCCTTTTCATACTTTCACACGCGGCGTAAAGTCGTTGCACCTCACGCCCGGCGCGAAAGTGTGTCTGTCGTTCTTTATAGCGATCTGCAATTGAATGTCCCCTTTTCAACATCCGTTTAGAGGCGGGCTACGCCCGCCGTCTCAATTGAACTGGCAGGCATAGCCCGCCTCTAAACGGTCGCGCGCAATTGCAAACAGCTATAGAAACGGTGTCGGTGGAGAAAGTGCCAACTCCGCTGAATGTGTCACACACAAACAAATGTCGCAATCGAAACGTAATACGAGACGGTTACTCTTACGACATCAGAACATTCAGGCTGAAACCATCAGATGCTCGTCGAAGAAGAGATTAAAGTTGAGGAAGGAGTAAAACCGGACGTCCCTTTGCCGACCGGTACTCTGCCGCGCATTCACGTCAGCAGCAGTCGTCTCTTCCTCCACACTCTTTGGGAATCGTTTCGCATCGCGGTTGCTTCGCTGCGCGCCAACAAACTGCGTACCGGATTGACGCTGATCGGCATCGTTGTCGGTGTCGCGGCGGTTATTGCGGTGGTGACGATTATCAAGGGTCTGGATCAAACCGTCGCCTCGACTTTTTCTTCTCAAGGCGCGACCGTCTTCACCGTTTCAAAGCGCCCGCAGATCATCACCTCGCGCGAAGACTACGTGCGTTTCAACAGACGCAAGGACGTGACGGAAGATGACGCCGAAGCGGTGTTCCGCTTATGCACCGCGTGCTGGCGCACCGGCATCTCCGGGAACACCGCTACCATCGTCAAACGCGGCGATCAGAAATCGGAGGGCGTGCGGGTGCGCGGCCTGACGCTTTCGATGTTCACTATCGAAGACTTGAACATCGAAGCCGGGCGGCAGTGGACGGAGAGCGAGGGCGCGACGGGCCGTAACGTCTGCGTTGTCGGCTCGGACATCGTGACCAATCTGTTCGGCGGCGCCAGTCCTGAATCGATCATCGGTCGAGAGGTGCGTGTCGAGGGGCGCGAGTTTCATGTCGTCGGGGTCGCCGAGCGTCTGGGGAGCATCTTCGGTTTCTCGCGCGACAACGTGGTGATGATTCCATTCCCGACCTATAAAAAGATGTACGGCGCGCACGATTCCCTGGTCATCTTCGTGCAGGTCGAGAGTGACCGGCGGATGACCGAGACGCAGGATCAAGCGCGGACGATCATGCGCAACCGGCGCGGCAAAACATTCACCGACGAAGACGACGGTTTCTCGCTCGAAACGCAGGACGTCTTCATCGACCTCTACGGCAAAGCGACCGCGAACATTTACATCGTGACCATCGGCGTCGCCGCCATCTCGCTTGTCGTCGGCGGCATCGTCGTAATGAACATCATGCTTGTCTCAGTCACCGAGCGCACCAAAGAGATCGGCATCCGCAAAGCGGTCGGCGCGAGCCGCCGCGACGTGCTGACACAGTTTCTGATTGAGGCCGTGGTGCTGACCGCGATTGGTGGCGCGCTCGGCGTCGCGTTCGGCTTCGGCCTCGCGTTCACGCTTTCGATGGTGCTCGGCTTCCCGCTGCTCTTCAGCGCGTGGTCGGCGGTGATGGGCGTCGGCGTCTCGTCCGCGGTCGGCATCGCCAGCGGCCTGTGGCCCGCGTGGAAGGCGGCGAACCTTGATCCGATTGAAGCGCTTCGAGCAGAGTAGTTTTCCGTTTTCAGCGTGAGCTGAATGGTGTTGAACCTTGTGCGCTTCGATTTACCGCTATTCGTTTTACTGCTGAAAACTCAAAACTGAAAACTGTCATGACTTTTGACGACATTAAAGAATCAGCGGCGATGGCTGTGAACACGGTGCGCGGGAATAAGCTGCGCTCGTCGTTGACGATTCTCGGCGTCGCTATCGGTGTCGTGACTTTAACGTTTATGGTGTCGATTATTCAGGGACTGAATAAAGCATTCGCCGATCAGATCGAGTCACTCGGCTCGAACACGGTGTTTGTGTCGAAGTTCGATCCGAGTTTCGGGCGCGAGCCGTCAGCGGAGGAACGTCAGCGTAAGGAATTAACGATTGAGGATGCCGATGCGATCCGACGCGAGGCGACTTCGCTGGTCGGTGTCTCGCCGGTGCGCCGGAAAATCTCGATCAATATCCGCTACGCCGACCGCGAATCGGAGACGCCGATTCTGTTCGGCGTCACGCCATATTATGAGTTCACGCACTCGCAGTACATCGGGCGCGGGCGGTTCATCAGCGACGCCGACATGACGGCGCGCTCGAATGTCTGCGTGCTGGCGCTCGATGTAGTGCGCGCGCTGTTTCCGTATGAAGACCCGCTTGACAAGGAAGTGAAGATCGACGGAACGCCGTACCAAGTCATCGGCGTGATGGAACCGCTGGGGAATTTCTTTGGCCAGTCGCGCGACAACTCGATCTTCATCCCGCTCACCTCGTTTGACAAATACTGGCGCGACCTGCCGATTCCGGAAGTCATCTTCTTCGCCATCCTGCGCCCGAAGTCGCGCGCATTCGTGCCGGTGGCGGTTGACGAGATTACAGACATCCTGCGTCGTCGTCGCCGGCTCGCGCCCGGCGTGCCGAACAACTTCGGCGTCTCGACACAGGACTCGTTGCTAGACTTCTACAACCAACTGACGGGCGCGACGTGGCTGGTGCTGACCGCGATTTCGTTTGTCGCGTTAATGATCGGCGGCATCGGCGTGATGAACATCATGCTGGTATCGGTGACGGAGCGGACGCGCGAAATCGGTATCCGTAAAGCGGTCGGCGCGACGCGCGGCAATATCCTGTGGCAGTTTTTGATCGAAGCTGTCGTGCTGACCAGCATCGGCGGCATCTCCGGCCTGATCGTCGGCGAGGTGGCGAGCCTTCTAATGAACAAGTACTCGCCGCTTCCAGCCTTCGTGCCGCTGTGGGCGATCATCGTCGGCATAGGCATCTCGGCGAGCGTCGGCATCATCTTTGGACTATGGCCCGCGTGGAAGGCCGCTCGTCTCGACCCGATTGAGGCGCTACGATACGAATAGTAGATGTCAGATGCTGGATGCTGGATGTTAGTTTTCCCCTGACATCCAGCATCCAGCATCTGCCTTGTTGCAACTAAATCTTTTGCCGTAACGTAACACAACCACCGTGAAATTAATCGAAACTCTTAAACTCGCCATCGCCGCAATTTGGGCGCATAAACTACGTTCGGCGCTGACGCTGCTGGGTATGATTATCGGCGTCACGGCAGTCGTCGTGGTGGTGTCGCTGATTCAGGGCTTCAACGCTTACGTCGACGAGAAAATCGCCGGCATCGGCGCCAAGTCATACACCATCCAGCGCTTCGGCTTTGAGGATTGGAAGGACACCGACTCGATAGCCGCCGCGCAACGCCGCAACAAGGATTTGACGTTCGAGGACTACGAGTATCTGCGCACACGCTTGACGCTGACGGATAAGCTCGGCGCGAAGGCGCGACCACAAGGCTCGCAGGTCAAACGCGGCTCGGAGGTGATCGAAGATGTCCGGGTCGACGGCGCGATGGCGATCATGGCCGACATCGAAAAGATTGATGTCGCCGACGGTCGCTACTTCTCTTCCACCGAGGACGAAAATGCGTCGCGCGTCGCGTTCATTGGCGCTGATGTGGCGAACAAACTGTTCCCGGTCGGCTCGGCGGTCGGGCAGGAGATTACGGTCGCCGGTCTGCCGTACCGCGTGATCGGCGTCGCGGTGGCGAAGGGCACGGTGTTCGGCATGCCGCAGGATAACTTTATCACGCTGCCCATCAGGACGTATCGTAGGAACTACGGCGAGTTGACTCGATGGCGCTCGTACTACATCGTCGGCACCGCGAAGAGCGACGACATGTTTGCTGAAGCGGTTGAAGAAGCGCGGCAACTGATGCGCAACCGCCGCCGTTTAGGGCCGGGCGAGAAAGATAACTTCGGCGTGATGACGCCGGACGCAATCACCGGCTTGCGCGACCGCCTGTTCGGCTCGATCTTCATCGTCGCAATCGCCGTCCCCGCGATTGCGCTCGTCGTCGGCGGCATCGTGATTATGAACATCATGCTGGTATCGGTGACGGAGCGAACGAAAGAGATCGGCATTCGCAAGGCTCTGGGCGCACGCCGCAAAGACGTGCTGAAGCAGTTTCTGGTCGAGGCGATTACGCTCTCCGCCATCGGCGGCGCGACCGGCGTGCTGCTCGCATGGACACTTGGCCGGGTGGTCTCGGCGTTCCTGATCCCGACATATCTCTCTGTTACTGCTGTCTTCGTCGCGGTCGGCGTGTCGGGGCTGATCGGTGTTCTTTCCGGTATCTTCCCCGCTTGGAAGGCGGCACGGCTCGATCCGATTGAGGCGCTTCGCGCAGATTGACATAGTTTTCAGTTTTGAGTTTTCAGCTCTCAGCAAAAGCGCATTGCCGCGCTGCTAACGGATTAAGACTGAAATCTCAAAACTGAAATCTCAAAACTGTTTATGAAACTACTACGTAGTGACGTTTACGAAAACCTGAAGATGGCGCTTCAGACGTTGCGCACGAACAAGCTGCGTTCGATCCTGACGGTGGTCGGCGTGGTGATCGGTGTGTGGACGGTGATGGCGATTGCTTCGATTATCAGCGGCATTGACGAGACCGTCAAAAAGGAGATCGAGTCGTTCGGGACGCGCTCGATTTTCCTTTCCAAATACCAGCCGGGAATTCAGATTGGGCGGCGTTCGCGTGAAGAGCGGATGCGTAAGGAGTTGACCTACGACGACGCGCTGGCGATTGCGCAGCTTCCGGCAGTGGAGGTCGCAGTCCCCTTCCTCGACATCACGAACAACTTCTTCGGGCAGAAACTGAAGGTCTCGACCGAGGGTAAAACGTCCGAGGCGGTGCGGCTCGAAGGCACGCTTCCCGACTACATGCGCGCCGGGACGGAAGTAATGTCCGAGGGGCGATTTTTCACCGACTTCGAGAACGACGCGAACCAGAAGGTCGCCGTCGTGCGGAGCAAAGTCGTGGAGGATTTCTTTCCCGACGGCCGAGCTATCGGGAAAGAAATTGACATCGGCGGGCAGGAGTTTCGCATCATCGGCGTGATCGACAAGCGTGAGCAGCTTTTCGGCGGCGACGGCAGTAACGACATCAACAACTCGATCTTTATGCCCTTCAACGTCGCGCGCAAACTCAAACCGAACGAGGACGACATCCGCATCCTCGCCGTCGCCCGTCCAAACATGATCGAAGAGGCGAAGGATCAAATCACCGACCTGTTGCGTGTGCGCCGCCAGGTCCCGTTCTCCGCGCCGAACAGTTTTGGGATGGCGACCGCCGATTCGATCATCGATCAGTTCCGTTCGATCACGGGCGGCGTCGCAATTGCGATGGTCGCCATCTCGTCGGTTGGTCTGATGGTCGGCGGCATCGGTGTGATGAACATCATGCTCGTCTCCGTCACGGAGCGGACGCGCGAGATCGGCGTGCGCAAGGCCATCGGTGCGCGACGCAAAGACATCCTGTGGCAGTTTTTGATTGAGGCGATGACGCTGACCGGCATCGGCGGGCTGGTCGGACTCGCCCTCGGCTGGGGCACGACTTTCTTAATCAGCCTCTTCATACCGTCTTATGTTCCAATATGGGCGCCCATCGCCGGGTTCGTCGCAAGCGTCGGCATCGGCATGATTTTCGGACTATGGCCGGCGTGGAAGGCCGCCCGTCTTGATCCTATCGAATCCTTGCGCTACGAATAGCAGAGCAGGGGCCGGTAAACAGGCAAGGAATGTCTAAAGCTAAAGGCTCTTATCCTCATCCCGGCACCCGTCCCCCTTTCGATTGCTACATCACTCAGCCGAACGCCGCCGCCCAACCCACTTTCATCACGGTACCGATCAGCCAGATGATGAGGACGACCGCCCACGCTGCGCCGGACGACAGCCGCCCAACTTTACGCAGACCAAGCGCCCCAAGAAATAATCCATAGAAAGCGAAGAGGTCGAGCGAGCCAAGCGCCGCCTTCCACACCGGCGACGCACCCGCGCCGAGCAGGAAGCTCGGATTGGCTGTGACGAAGCCCCCTTGCGCCTGCGACGGATCGATGTCGTCGGGCGATTTCAGGAACAGCACCAGGACGTTGGCGATGGTGAACAGCACGCCGGGCGGCAAGGTCGAATAGACCCACACAGAGATTGCTTGCTTGTAACTGATGCTGCCTGCCATCGCCATCGTACCGAGCAGGTAGAGAGCGCCGCCGGCAGCGAAGACAATTGCCAACACGATTGGCGGCGCGCCGTAAGCTATCGCCTTGCCGAGCGTGCCGCTTTGCATGCTGATCGCCTGCTCCTTCTGTTCAGGGCTCATCTGGTCGGCGCGAGGCGAGTTCTCAATCTGCGCACGCATGAACTGCTCGAAGTTGATGCGCTGAAACATGACGAAGGTGAAGAGCAACGTCAGCGCGAGGATGATCAGCCCAGCGACGAGAAAGCGCGGGCGCGGGCGAAGGGCCTCGAAGGTCTCGCCCGGGTCGAAGAAGATGCCGGTCAACGTCTCTGTCGTCGACTTCACCGGCGCGCCCACTGGCTGCGGCGCACCGTAGTTCGTCGGAATGTTCGTTTCATTCATAAGTTTTTATCCCTCCATCAGGTGATACTGAGTAAGGGATGAAGGATGAAGGATGAAGTCAGGAATACAGAACAAGAAATACGGAACGCCGAAGATACCAGGCGGCTTGTTTCCTACTGTATGCTGTGTCCTGAATTCTGTATTCTTGATTTTATTCCCTTCATCCTTCTCTTGTCGGCGCTTCCGCCCAACCGGGGACACGGATGCAGGCGACGGTGTGACCGGGCGCGACTTCGCGCAGGTCGGGATCAATCCGCGCACAGTCGGGAATCGCGTCGGGGCAGCGCGTGTGAAAGCGGCAGCCCGACGGTGGATTGATCGGCGTCGGCACGTCGCCCTGCAACACGATTCGTTCACGCTTGCGCGTCGGGTCGGGCACGGGTATCGCCGACAAAAGCGCCCGCGTGTATGGGTGCAGCGGATTCGCGTAAAGCTCGATGGCGCTCGTCACTTCGACGATGCGACCGAGGTACATTACCGCAACGCGCGTCGAGATATGCTCGACCACCGCGAGGCCGTGCGAGATGAAGAGATACGTCAGATCAAATTCCTTCTGCAAGTCTTCGAGTAGATTGATGACCTGCGCCTGCACCGACACGTCGAGCGCCGAGACTGGTTCGTCCGCGACGATCAGCTTTGGATTCAGCGCGAGAGCGCGGGCGATGCCGATACGTTGCCGCTGACCACCGGAGAACTCGTGCGGGTAACGGTTCATGTAATCCGGATCAAGACCCACTTTCCTCAACAGATCAGCGACCCGTGCGCGCCGCTCTTCTTTGTTGCCGAGGCCGTGAATCACCAACGGCTCGCCGACGATGTCGCGCACCGTCAGGCGCGGGTTCAATGAAGCATACGGGTCTTGAAAGATGATCTGCATCTGGCGGCGCAGACGACGCAGGTCGCCCCCGGATAACGCGCGCACATCGCTGTCGTCGAAATAAATGTCGCCGCGCGTCGGCTCAATCAGACGCAGCAGGCAGCGACCGACGGTTGACTTGCCGCACCCTGACTCACCGACCAGCCCGAGTGTTTCGCCGCCGACAATCTCGAATGTCACGCCGTCCACCGCGCGCACCACATCGTCGCTGCCCGCGACCGGAAAGTGCTTGTAGAGTCCGCGCACGCGCACTAGTTCGCCGACGTCATCCGCCCCGCGTGAATTGCGCGCGTGCGCCGCCGTCGTCTCAGCATCAGGCACGCGCTGCATGCGTTCGTTCGTCAATCCTTCCGTCAATCCGTCCATCACTGTGCTGCGCTCCCTGTCTCTTGTTCTGTCGCGTGATCGGCGGCGACCGCCGCCGCCAGATCATAGAGCACACAACGCACGCGCACGCCGCCCTCTAAATCATAGAGCGGAATCATTTCGCCTTCGGTGCAGCGTGGCAGGCGGTGTGAACAGCGCGGCGCGAAGTGGCAACCGGGCGGCAGGTTGGTCGGCTTCGGCACCGTGCCTTCGATGGTCGCCAGCCGCTCGACCTTCGCGGCGTGCGCCGCCGTCAGCTTCGGCACCGACCGCAACAATCCCTCTGTGTATGGATGCTTCGGGCGCGCGAACAACTCTTCGACCGGCGACTCTTCGACGATGCGTCCCGTGTACATCACCGCGACGCGATCCGCGACTTCGGCGACGACGCCGAGGTCGTGCGTGATAAGTAACACCGCTAGTCGTCGCGTCTTCCGCAGTTCGTCAAGCAACTCAAGAATCTGCGCCTGGATCGTCACGTCGAGTGCGGTAGTCGGCTCGTCGGCGACTAACAGTTTCGGGTCGCACGCGAGTGCCATCGCAATCATCACGCGCTGCCGCATACCGCCCGACAACTGGTGCGGATAATCATTTGCGCGCCGCGCCGGGTCGGGGACAGACACTTCCTTCATCGCCTCAATCGCTCCGGCGCGCGCGTCACGGCGTGACAGTTTGCGATGCAGCCGCAACGCCTCGGCAATCTGTTCGCCGACGGTGTAGACCGGGTTGAGCGAAGTCATCGGGTCCTGAAAGATCATCGCGATGTCGTCGCCGCGAATCGCGCGCATCCGCTCTTCCGACAGGGTAAGCAGGTTCTCACCATTAAACAGAATCTCACCACCCACGATTTTCCCCGGCGGCGAGATCAAGCGCATGATTGACAGCGCCGTGATCGACTTTCCGCACCCCGACTCGCCGACCAGTCCGAGCAACTCGCCCTCGTCCAAATAAAAGCTGACGCCGTCAACCGCCTTCACAAGTCCGGCGCGCGTCGGGAAATGGGTTTGGAGATTTTTAACTTCTAATAAATGCGACATTGAATATGCGCGTCTCGTTCCGACGGCCTAATCCCGTCCGACCATTGCAGAAGCTGATCGCCCGAAGACAAGAATACCTCCACAGATATAAGTAGCAAACTTCATGGTATGTCTAAAGGACCACATTCATTTCAGAATTGCGCTTCGTCGGGTAATACTCCTTATTTGTAACCCAGTTCGTAAAATAACGTTCCATGAATGCCGATCACGGATTTCTTATCCACCTGTCTCTCCCACATCATGGTCAGAATCTGAGAAGCTTCAGCTTCGCCTAAGCGGCTGAACAGATCATCACTAAACTCAATATCGGTTCCGTTAGGAAAAAGCGCTTCAAACTCGGCATCCTCAACAGCGAAGATGCTGTAGGTACAGTTTAATGCGCCATCAATAACCTGGATGTGTTTCATGGGATCAATGAGAAGCATGTAATTCTACACCGTCACGGCCTCGCGGTATTCGCCCCACACACGGCGCAGGCGGTGGCTGATTTCGCCGACGGTTGTGTACGCTTCGACGCAGGCGAGGATGCGGGGCAAGATGTTCTCGGTGCCGCGCGCGGCCTCTTCCAACGCGGCGAGCGCGGTCTCCGTCGCTGTGTGGTCGCGGCGTTCGCGCAACCGCCGCAGGCGTTCGATCTGCGACTGCTCGACCTCCGGATCGACGCGCATCACCGGGACGGAAGTTTCTTCTTCCACTTGAAAGCGGTTGACGCCGACCACCACTGCATCGCCCGACTCGACGGCGCGCTGGTAGACGTAGGCAGCCTCCTGAATCTCGCGCTGCACGTAGCCCGTCTCAATCGCGCGCAGCATTCCACCCATCGCGTCGATCTTCGCAATGTAATCCAGGGCGTGACTCTCGATCTCGTTCGTTAGCTGCTCAATTGCATAAGAACCGGCGAACGGGTCAACCGTGTCGGCAACGCCCGACTCGTGCGCGATGACTTGCTGCGTGCGAAGAGCGATGCGCGCCGTGTCTTCGGTTGGCAGCGCCAGCGCTTCGTCCATCGCGTTGGTGTGCAGGCTCTGCGTTCCGCCCAACACGGCCGCGAGCGCCTGAATTGTGGTACGCACAACGTTGACCTGTGGTTGCTGCGCGGTCAGGGTCGAACCGGCGGTCTGCGTGTGGAAGCGCAGCATCAGTGAGCGCGGGTCGCGTGCTTGGAAGCGTTCGCGCATCACCCGTGCCCAGATGCGACGCGCGGCGCGGAACTTCGCGACTTCTTCGAGCAGATTGCTGTGCGCGTTGAAGAAGAAGGAGAGGCGCGGCGCGAAGTCGTCAACCTTCAGACCCGCGTGGAGCGCCGCGTCGACGTAGGCGATGGCGTCGCCGATGGTGAACGCGACCTCCTGCACTGCGGTCGAACCGGCCTCGCGGATGTGATAGCCGCTGATCGAAATCGTGTTCCAGTTCGGCACTTCATTCGCACAGAAGGCGAACGTGTCGGTGACTAAACGAAGCGACGGCGCGGGCGGGTAGATGTATGTGCCGCGCGCGATGTACTCCTTCAAGATGTCGTTTTGAATCGTGCCGTTCAGTTTCTCCAACGCGACGCCTTGCTTTCGCGCGACTGCGACGTAGAGACACAGCAGCGTCGAAGCGGTCGCGTTGATCGTCATCGAGGTGGAGACGGTGTCGAGCGGGATGCGCTCGAAAAGTCGCTCCATGTCTTCAAGTGAATCAATCGCGACACCGACCTTGCCGACTTCGCCGGCGGATAACGGATCGTCGGAATCGAGTCCGATCTGCGTCGGCAGATCGAACGCGACGGAGAGGCCGGTCGTGCCTTGCGACAGCAGATACTTGTAACGCGCGTTGGATTCTTCGGCGGTCGCGAACCCGGCGTACTGGCGCATCGTCCAGAAGCGCCCACGGTACATGTTGCTCCGCACGCCGCGCGTGTAAGGGAACTCGCCGGGCGCGCCGAGGTCGCGTTGATAGTCGGGCGCTTCCGTGTTCGACGGGTTGAAGTCGTTCGGCAGAACGATGTTGGAAGAAGTTTCGAAGCGCGCGCGGCGCTCGCGGGGAATCGACGCATCACGTTCAGTTTTCATAATCATGCCATCAGGAAACTGGCGGCACACAGCACTACCCAATTCTTATCCGTGGATTTACGGCTACTACTTCGGTGTTTGTTTCGTGGTTCTGCCCAACGCCATTGCTGTTGACCATTCGCTGAAACGGTTGTCGTCGAGCACGGCCCGCACGCGGTAGGAAAGCTGGCCGAATTGTAATCCTAACAATTGATCTCGATTGAGTAACCCTTGTGACTTATCGTTGATACCGGCGGCGGCTTCAATCCGAAAACACCGGTCGGTTTGACGACGAAGTTTTGGAGACACTCCCTCGCTGGTCATTACCTGAAGCTCATACGCTTTAGCGCTCGGATACTCATTCCAACAGAGTTTCCAGTATGTTGACCATTTAATCCGACCGTTATTAACATCACGCACTTCATCTTCGAGTGTCGCCGCCAACCCTTGCACAGTTGGCGGCGGTTGCGCTGACGTGGTCTGAGTTGGTGGAGTGGTCGAAGGTGAACCGCACGAGGCCACCAGCAGCGCGAAAATCAATGCCGCTGTAACAAAGTTGAAGCGAGGTCCCCAAAGGGACCTCGCTTTAATGTGTGTCACTATTTTTGGAAAAACCATTGTTACCATTCGACGTTTCCAAAGAAAGCGTTGTTAACGTAAACCTGCCAGTCAGGAATCGTTGTGCCCGCAACTAACGCGGTGTCAGTCGCGACGACCGCGCTCTTAAATCCAACCGTCTCGCCGTCAGCAATCCGCGACCGGAACACTACGGCTTGATCTCGAAGCGTGACGTTATTGCCAATCACCGTCTCTTGGTTATTACCACCACCGGCTATCGGGTCACGACCGCCGCCGTGAACAATTACCTTACTGCCGTAGAAGACGTTATTGCCGGCAAGAATTCGGTGTCTCCTCCAGCGCGTGGAAGATAACATCATTTCTCATGCTGCGGATAGTACCTAATTCAAACGGCTCGCCTTCGTCGGCGCGAACCGAAATGCGGCTGCCCATCACGCTGCTGGCGCGCGACAAGGTGTTGGCTAAATCAACATCGCCGATGATGCGGTTGCGGAAACTGGGAACGCGCGTCGGTACTCGAGACTCAACTTGTCTATTGCATTTCCTCACGCCCCGAAACTTTCGCCGGAGCGTGTTCCACAGATCGGAAAATCGCCGTCGCGCTCGACAGTCGCCCGGTCTCGTTTGACCTTGGGCGTCGGTGTCCGTTAGCATCACCCTCATTCACCTTGCGCGTGGCGCTAAACGTGAGGAGACGCCGAATCAATCTTGGACATTAACGACGAAGCAAAAGAGATTGTGCAGGAGATCGGCTCGGCCATCAACGCGGCGGTCGAGAATTCAAAGGAAGTCGCCGATGCCATCGAGCGCCTGCGCGACGCCGGTTACGAAATGGAATTAACACTGCGTCTCGAGATCGGTTTGCGTGAGCACGAAGGCAATACCATTGATGATGATGACTCGGAGTTCGAGTTAACGGACGACGACCGTCGCACGCTCCGCAGCATGAAGATTCGCATCGACTAAATTACAGCAGTGGTCGTGACCCGTACCTCGATTTACGGCGTGCGATCATTTTTGTCACCGAGGGGTTGTAAAGCTGCGATGTTAAAGACAATCTTGAACGTGCTGTTATTGTTGGTAGGTTTATTCGGGCTGCTGGTTTTCGCCATCGGTCTATGGATGACGTTTCATGGTGGGTCGATAGCCTTTCCTGGCCTCGGACTTATTTTGGGCGCTGTGCCGGTGATGCTTTTCGGAATGCTGATCGTCGCCGCAGCTTACGGCGCTTACACGCTGCTCAATCCACGCCGCCGATATCGTTAGATCATCGTCAGACAGCGCGAATCCTCAGTTAACATTTCGTTCTAAATGGACTCACTTTGCCACCGGCAGAGAGCGTATGTTACCCTGTCAGGCTTTTGCGATACCCTGTATTTTCCTTAACGTAATTTATTGATTGAGGAGCAATCTGAAACATCTATGTCTACGCCTAATGGAGAGCCAAGCACGGACGGAAAGCACGACGGACGAGTGGTGCAGGTTATCGGCCCCGTCATTGACGTTGAGTTCAGCGACCAACATCTGCCACCGATTTACACGGCGTTGCGCGTCACCTCCGAAGGGTTCGACGTGCCGAACCCTATCGACATCATCTGCGAGGTCGAACAGCACCTCGGCGAAGGGCGCGTCCGCACTGTGTCGATGAAACCGACCGAGGGAGTCGTGCGCGGGATGATCGCCGCTAACACCGGCGGGCCGATCACGATGCCGGTCGGTGAAGCCACCCTCGGTCGCGTACTGAACGTCATTGGCGAGCCGGTCGACAACCTCGGCCCGGTCAACGCCGCACAGCGCTATCCGATTCACCGCCACGCACCAACCCTCGCGGAGCAATCCACCGAACTGCAAATGTTCGAAACTGGCATCAAGGTCGTGGACCTGATTCAGCCCTTCCTGCGCGGCGGCAAGATCGGTTTGTTCGGCGGCGCCGGCGTCGGCAAAACCGTACTCATCCAAGAGCTGATTAACAACGTGGCGAAAGCGCACTCCGGCTTCTCGGTGTTCGCGGGCGTCGGCGAACGCACGCGCGAAGGCAATGATCTTCTGCGCGAATTCGTCGAATCCGACATCGTCAGCTACGGCGAGAGTTTCAGGCAGCATGAGAAGGAAACCGGCGCGTTCGATATGACGAAGGTTGATCTGCAGGCGCTGCCGGAATCGAAGGTCGCGCTCGTCTACGGGCAGATGACGGAACCACCTGGAGCGCGTCTGCGCGTCGCGCTCTCCGGCCTCACCATTGCCGAATACTTCCGCGATCAGGGTCTGGACGTGCTGCTCTTCATTGACAACATCTTCCGCTTCACACAGGCCGGTTCCGAAGTGTCGGCACTTTTGGGACGCATGCCTTCGGCGGTCGGCTACCAACCGAATCTCGCATCGGAAATGGGCGAAATGCAGGAGCGCATCACTTCAACCAAGACGGGCGCGATCACCTCGATTCAGGCCGTCTATGTCCCGGCGGACGACTACACCGACCCAGCGCCGGCAACAACATTTGCGCACCTCGACGCCGTGACCGCGCTCTCGCGCCAGATCGCCGAACTCGGCATCTACCCGGCGGTCGATCCGCTCGCCTCGACCTCGCGTCTGCTTGATCCGCGCATCGTCGGCATCGATCACTACAACACGGCGCAGGACGTCAAGCGCGTGCTGCAACGTTACAAAGAACTTCAGGACATTATCGCGATTCTCGGCCTCGACGAATTATCCGAAGAGGATAAGCTGGCGGTTTCGCGCGCGCGCAAGATTCAGCGCTTCTTCTCGCAACCGTTCTTCGTCGCGCAACAGTTCACCGGTTACGAAGGCAAGTACGTCAAACTTGAAGATACCGTGCGCGGCTTTCGCGAGATCGTCGACGGCAAACACGACGACCTGCCCGAACAGGCCTTCCTCTACGTCGGCACTATCGAAGAAGCCCGCGAGAAAGCCGAACGCATGGCGGCAGCATAAGAAAGAGATGAGGGACGAAGGATGAATAAAACAAGAACACAGAATACCGCACACAGGACACAGAAGGGGAAGAGCCGCCCCATATCTACAGTGACTCGTATTCTATATTCTGTATTCTGTATTCCTGAATTCATCCCTCATCCCTCATCCTTCATCCCTTTATTTATTTATGGCTGAACGAATCCAACTTGATGTCATCACACCGGAGCGCCGATTGTTGTCTGAGACGGTCGACGCGGTGACGGTGCCGGGGCTGAACGGCGAACTCGGCATCCTGCCGGGTCACACGCCGCTCATCTCGCAACTCCGAACCGGTGTGTTGTCGTACACGCAGGGCACGGCGACGCGCCGCCTGATGGTCTCCGGCGGGTTCGTCGAAGTCAGCGACGAGCGCGTCTCGGTACTCGCCGACATCGCCGAGCGCCCGGAAGAGGTTGATGCGGCGCGGGCACGTCAGGAGCGCGAGTTGGCGGAACGCGAGATGAGTTCGTTTGCCGGTTCTGAGGAAGAGATGGCGCAAGTCCGCGACCGCTTTGAACGTTCGACGGCGCGCCTGCAACTTGCCGCCGACAATCCGCGCTGACGCGAACTTTTTTGGTATAGACTAACGCCCTGCCGCTCAATGCAACATCGAAAACTTGCATCGAGCGGCAGGCCCTTCTCGACTCACCGCGACTCGCCGCCGGATGTCATTGGTCGACTGTACCCGTAACGCCCCAACACCGCCTGACCCTCTTCACTTAACACGAAATCGACGAAGCGGCGCGCTGGCTCCAGCTTGTTCGTCGCTTTGACGACGCCGATGGCCTGATTGATCGGGCTGTGCAGATGCTCGTCCACTTCGATGGCCTCGCCTTCGCCCGTCTTCACCAGCGCGAGCGGGATGAAGGCGGCGTCAGCATTGCCTGTCGACGCAAACTGTTTGGTCTGCGAGACGTTCAGCGCGTAGACAACTTTCGCTTCGACACGGGGCCACAGGTTCAACGCCCGCAACGCTTCGACGGTCGCCGCGCCATACGGGGCAAGGTCGGGCTTGGCTATCGCCACGTTCTTCACGTCGTCGCGCGTCAGGTCTTCGAGGCGAGTAATGCGCGGCCCCGCGCGCGCCGACGGCACCCAGAGCACCAGCCGACCACGCGCATACACCGCGCGCGTCTCGGCGATTAACAGCCTTTTGTCGCGCAATTGGTCAACGTGCCGGATGTCTGCGGCAGCGAAGACATCGAACGGCGCATCGTTCTCGATCTGCTTCGCGAGGTCCGCCGTGCCGCCGAAGCTGTACGTGACCTTGATCCCGGTGCGCTCTGTGAATTGCCGTCCGACCTCGTCGAAAGCGTCCGTCAGATTGGCCGCCGCCGCGACCGTGATTTCTGTCGCGGCATCATTGGCGACGGCACTCGGCGGCGCCACAGTCCGCTCGGTACAGCCGGACGCGAACCAAAGTGTGAGCACGGCCAGATGAAGCAATAATTTAGTGTGATTTCGACACATGCTGTAAAGATTTTTCTTGCTTCTTCGGAATAATGTTAGTGGTTCAAGCAGGACAGAAGGTGCGATTTTTCTTCGCGTGCTTTGCGGTTGAGAGACCTGACTCTAACCGCAAAGCACACAAAGAAGAGCCGCGAAGGACGCCAAGGGTGTTATCACTTATTTGAGCTATCTATGCAGAATAATAAGTGATAAAAACGCCCTTCGTCGCGTGTTGCATACTTGAGACAATGGCCCGGACGCGGTATACTACGCACCTCAGTAACAGCAATCAGTTTTTATCAAAAGGGGTTTACGAGTTGATGCGAGAGAGTATGCCTGAAGCCGCCGTCATCGTCGAAGCGCCGCGCCCAATCGCCGGCGAAGCGACGCCTGAAGACCAGCAGGCCGAGCCTAATTTGCGCCCGCGCCGG
This sequence comes from Acidobacteriota bacterium, assembly GCA_030859785.1. GTDB lineage: Bacteria > Acidobacteriota > Blastocatellia > Pyrinomonadales > Pyrinomonadaceae > JACDEG01. The sequence continues at coordinate 31,934 of JALZJL010000414.1, read as the reverse complement.
CTTGATGAATACATCGGCCAGACGAAGATCACCAGCAACCTGAAGATATTCTTGCGGGCCGCGCAGAATCGGCGGGAAGCGCTCGACCATGTCCTCTTCTTCGGCCCGCCGGGCCTCGGCAAGACCACGCTGGCAAACATTATCGCGCAGGAAATGGGTGCGCCGCTGAAGACCGTCAGCGCACCTGCCGTCGAGCGCGGCGGTGACCTCGCGGCGATTCTGACAAATTTGCAAGAGGGTGAGGTGCTGTTCATCGACGAGATTCACCGCCTGCGCCCACAAATCGAAGAGGTGCTGTATCCGGCGATGGAAGACTACCAACTCGATCTAATGATCGGGCAAGGCACCGCGGCGCGCTCAATCAAGCTTGAGTTGCCGAAGTTTACGATGGTCGGCGCGACGACGCGCGCCGGGATGATTAGCGCACCTTTGCGTGGGCGCTTCGGCATCGTCTTTCATCTCGACTTCTACCCGCAGAAGGATTTGGAAATCATCACCCATCGCTCAGCGGAAATCTTAAACGTCGAAATTGAGGCGAGCGGCGCGACTGAAATTGCGCGGCGCGCACGCGGCACTCCACGCATCGCCAACCGTCTGCTGCGCCGCGTGCGTGATTACGCGCAAGTCCTCGGCGATGGACGCATTACGCAGGCCGTGGCGCGCCGCGCGCTCGACGAAATGGATGTCGACCGATTCGGTCTCGATGAAGTTGACCGCAAAGTGCTGACGACAATTATCGAGAAGTTCGACGGCGGCCCAGTCGGGGTCGGCACCATCTCGGCTTCAATCAGCGAAGAGCGCGACTCCATCGAAGAGATCATCGAACCGTACCTGATTCAGATCGGTTTCCTCAACCGCACACCGCGCGGACGGATGGTGACGCGCGCCGCGTACCAGCACCTCGGATTTGCGCCGCCGAAGACCACGCACGATGCACTCGCGAGTTGACCGAGGCCGCGGCTGTCACGAAGTTTTGTATTTTCGAGGATGGGCGGTATGCAAGCTGCCATCGGTGGGTCGAGCGGCGAATTTAACATTACGGGTATCAGTTTCGGCTGCCTCAAAACGCGGCAGTCGGATGCGCACCGGGCGGGTGTTGAGATGGATCGGGAGCCTTCCGACTTCTCGCCCGGTGCAATTTTGTCTTCCGCCTACCGTCTCCGCTTGCCACTCTGACCGAGCGTTTCGTTTATTAGACCTCTTGCAAAAGTAAAAATCCATTTGTTTATAGGCTTGCTTGCGCCCGCCGTTGCCCGTGACATTGAACCATGCACCGGCGGGCGCGAGCCAAGCCTATAAACATGGCAATTGATTTTTGCGAGAAGTCTATTGTTTGAAAGTAATCGCGACATCGACGGTCAGTTTTTCGTGATCCGGTTTGACCGCGCTGGTGATCTTCGGTGAGCCGAGCGAACGCCCTTCGGACTGAACGCTCTTCATAAACTCCCGGACCTCACTCTTGAGAAACTCATCCAGATAAGAAGCGTCGTACGGCTCGCGCGGAAGCAGTTGCCAACGTGTCCGCAGATTGTTGGCGTCGGCCTCGGACAAGCCGTCAACAAAGAGCAGCCCCATCCGGTACAGCGGCCCCTCGGTCACGTCGAAGCGGTAGATGACGCGGCGTGTAGCGTCGTCGAAGTCAGGCGCGTAGCTCAAACGCGAAGCGAGGCGACCTTTGCGCCCGAAAGCCTTTCGCACAGCGTCAAGGCCACTTTCAATCTTCAGCCCGTTGGCAACATCACCGCGCTTCATGGCGAGGGCAATGTCGAGTTCCGCAGCAGCCAGCGTCTGACTGCCCGCCCACTCCGCGCCGTCCCACAGATAGGCCGCGCCTTCTTCTACCGGCACCGTGACGACGACGCCGTTTTCACATTCCGGGGTTGTCACCAACTTCGCCTGCGGCGTCAGGAAACCGGCGCGCAAATAACCACGCTCGTGGTAGAGCGGAATCAGGTTGCCCTCGGCGTAAACGCTGACGAACTTTCGCGAGAACTCGTTGCTGAAGACGGCTGCCGATTTCTGAACGAGCAGCTTTGCCGGCACCGCCCGCGCGTCGGGGAAGTTCAACTCGCAGATGCGGATGTTCGCGCCTTTGACGGCAAAGACATGTTCGGAGTTTTTGCCCGACGGATCAGCGGAAGGTGTGTACTCAACCCGGCCCGCGATCTTTCTTTCAGCCAGCAGTTCGCTTAAAGCTTTGACGATTGATTCAGTGACACCGCCCGCTTCGGGAGCCGTCCCGTCGAACGCCGGGACGGCTTTGCGTACCGCACCGGCGAGTTCCTCGTCGCTGAACCACACGAAGTTATCGAACACGACCGGCACTTTCGACTTCGCCTCTTCGACGGTGAACGTGATGACGCCCTCGCCGTTCCTGGTGGTGAAGCGGTAGGACAGTTTCTGGAAGAGTCCGCTGTTGAGGAGACGGTTGGATGCGGCATCGAGCGTTTCGACATCGACCTGTTGCCCGACTTGCAGACCGCTCTCGGCGATCACCTGCTCTTTGTTGTATCGCTCAAGCCCTGTGAACTCGATCTTTGCCAGGCGAGCCGCACTCGAAATTGGTTGTTGCTGCGCGAACGTGCCGGGCGCCAATGCCAGGCAGTGAAGCAGCAGCGCGAGCGCGAGCATGATCCTGATAGATTTGAGGTGCATCGTCAGCGTTTCCGGCCCGCTCCGATGATTCGCTCGCGCATCTCGCGCACCGCGCCGTCGAGTCCGACGAACAGCGCACGCGCGACGATGTTGTGGCCGATGTTAAATTCAGTGATCTCTTCGATGGCCGCGACCGCGGCGACGTTGCGATACGTGAGGCCGTGGCCGGCGGCGACTTTCAGCCCGTACTGCGCGGCGAGCGTCGCGGCTTCGCGCAGACGTTGCAACTCGTCGGCGGCGCGCCGCTGCCCATCGGCGTGCATCGCGTTCGCGCCGAGCGTGGCGTCGGCGTAGACAGCGGTGCAGAACTCGACCTGTTGTGCGCCCGCTTCGTGCGCAGCGCCGACCTGCGCGGCGTCGGGGTCGATGAAGACGCTTGCCGTCGCGCCCCACTCACGCAGGCGACTGATGCACGCGCGGACCTGTTCGAGATTCGCGCGCGCGTCCAAGCCCCCCTCGGTGGTGACTTCGTTCGCATTCTCGGCGACCAGCGTTACCGCGTCCGGACGCGCGTCGAGCGCGATCAACATCATCTCGTCGGTCGCCGCCATCTCGACGTTCAGGTAGGTGGTCACCGTCTGGCGCAGGGCATACAAATCCGCGTCCTGAATGTGTCGCCGGTCGGCGCGCAGGTGGACCGTGATGCCGTCGGCCCCGGCCTGTTCACACATCATCGCCGCCGCGACGACGCTTGGCTCCGGCGCGCGGCGGGCCTGCCGCACCGTCGCGACGTGATCAATGTTGATGTTGAGACGCAGAGTCATGAGAGCAGATGTTAGATGTTGGATGTTAGATGTCAGATATTAGTGAAGCAACTTCGCCCGACGCGGTCGTGGCTGAGAACGACGTGCCGACCCCAAGCAGTCTGCGAACTCGCGCTGTCCTTCAACCCCTCAACCTGTATATCAGATTCTTCTCTCGACGCTCGCCAGTTCAGGCGAGACGTCGCTTTCGGTTGAAGGATGGTCGCCGGGCGTGAACAACGGTTGCCCGCTGTGATGAGCGGCAGCACGGACGGCGCGGATCGCGTCCTCGTAAAATCCCCGCCGCGCTTGTGCACGGATCGCACGGATTTCCTGAAGCATCCGCAACCCGTCGCGCAACGGACTTAATTTGCTGCCATCGTTATGATTCCAACGCACCGCGCGCTCAAACAGGCGCAGGCCCGCCAAGTGAGCGACGTAGAGCAACTCGATGTCGAACCCGAAGCGGTCGATGGCACCGGCCTCAATCACCGGTCGACAGACGTCCATGCGAAATGCTTTGAAGCCGCACTGCGTGTCCCAGATACGCATTCCGGTCGCGTAGCGGACCAGCAGATTGACCATCCGCCCGCCCTGCTCGCGCCGCCACGACTGGTGCACTCCGATCAAACTCCGGTCAAGCGCCCGCGAGCCGAGCACGATGTCGTACTCGCCCGAACGAATCGGCGCGACCAGCTTCGGCATCTCGGTGATCGGCGTTGATAAATCGGCATCAGAGAAGAGTGCGATTGGCGCGCGGGCGGCGAGCAGTCCGGTCCGCACCACATGCCCTTTGCCGCGGTTAAGTTGGCCGCGGATGAGGTGCGCGGTGGTGCGCCGTCCGACAGTGGCGAAGCCTTCTTCGGCGACCCTCACCGTGTCGTCGGTCGAGCCGTCATCAACCACGATCACCTCGCTGTCAAGCGACTGCTCGGCCAAATACGCGAAGATGGTGCGTAGCGACCCGCCGAGTCGCGGAGCCTCGTTGTATGCCGGGATGATGATCGAAAGCGACGGGGACATCATGTTCGATAAGCCTCACAATTAATGCATCACGGGTGAGAAATAGCGAATCACGAGCCCGAATCTCTCCCCTTCATTCCTTGCCATGAATGGTTGCTTTTATACCATAAGCCGCCCGCTTTCAGCAGCCGCCCGCCCGTGTGCTACTATCTTCAATCGTAAGCGTTCAGCAGTCAGCGATCAGCAATCAGCTAAAACAAAGGCGAGCGCGTCGGCCTTTCGCTCTCGCTGAACCAAGCGCGCAATTGAAGGCCTGGCGCGGTACATGACTGGCTGACCGCCGAAGGCTGATAGCTGATTGCTTAACCTTCAAATAATCAACCACAACGCCGCTTTTGGTAGTTTGTGTATTCATCGGAGCAGGTCATGAGCAGTAAAAAATTCGGCCTTGCCGCCGCCGCTTTCATCCTCGTTGCATCGCTCCTCGTCGGGGGCATCGTCGGCACCCCCGCGCGTCAGGTCTTTTCATCCGGCGTCGACACCGGCCAAGTCGCGTCCATCGAGCTGGCTTACAACGAAGCCGTCGCCACGGTCGCGGCCAACTACGCCGACGAGATCGATTACGAAAAGGCCAATCAGGCGGCCATTCAGGGCATGCTCCTCGCGCTCGACCCGCACTCCAACTTCTTCACCCAAGCCGAGTACACACGACTACTTCAGGATCAGGATTCGCGCTATGTCGGCATCGGTGTGACGATCACGCGCCATCGCGACGGTGTGTACATCCAGTCGCTTTTCGACGGCGCGCCGGCGGTGCGGGCCGGGCTGCGCTACGCTGACCGCATTGACGAGGTGGACGGCAAGGACGCACGCGAATGGTCAATCACACAAGTCTCGACAGCGGTCCGCGGCGAGCGCGGTAAGCCGGTCACCTTGAAGCTGAACCGCGCGGGCGCGAACGCTCCGCTGTACCGGACGATCAACCGCGACTCAGTGCCGTTACCGACAATCAGCGCGGCCTACATGATGCGCCCCGGCACGGGCTACGTCGCGCTGTCGCGTGGCTTTAACCACACCACTGCCGAAGAACTCCGCGCGGCGCTGAAGGCGCTCGAACGAGAGGGCATGCGTCAACTGGTGCTCGACCTGCGCAACAATCCCGGCGGACTTCTCGACCAATCGATCAGCGTCGCCAGCCAGTTCGTCGGGCGCGGGCAGACCATCGTCTCAGTGCGCGGGCGCGACGAGCGCCAATCGAAAGTTTATAAGAATATCGGCACTGACCCGGTCGATCATCCCCTCGTCGTCCTTATCAATCGCGGCTCGGCGTCGGCGTCGGAGATTGTCGCCGGCGCGGTTCAGGATCACGGACGCGGGCTGGTTATCGGCGAAACGAGTTTCGGGAAGGGGCTGGTGCAGCGCGTCTTTCCGCTTCCGTTCGGCGCGGGGCTGACGCTCACCACCGCTAAGTACTACACGCCTTACGGTCGATTGATTCAACGCGACTATTCCAACGGCTCGCTTTACGATTATTACGCGCGCCAGGACCCGACGAGCGGAACGACGACGACGCCTACGACGGAGCCGGCACCGGTGCTAACGCAGCCTGCCGCGCCCGGCGTCGCGCCGCTGCCAGCACCGATACCGCAACCGACGCCCGCCGGGCCGGCGATTAAGACGGCTGCCGGGCGAGTCTTTTACGGCGGCGGCGGCATCACCCCGGATGTCGAAGTAAAATCGCTTGAGATTACTTCGCCGACGCGTGCGCGCATCTACGAGTCGGCCTTCAAGTTCGCACGCGAACTGGCCGCCGGGCGCGTCGCCGGTTTAGAAAGCATGCGCGTCGATGAGCCGGATTTTAAACATCTCCTCCGCCCGACCGACTACGTCGTCACGGACCGCATCGTCGAAGCGTTCCGCAACTTTGTGCGTCGCGAGCCGCCGACGGGTCTCACACTCTCGCAAATTAACGCCGACCTCGATTACGTCAAGCTGCGCATCCGCGACGAACTCGTCATCCACGCATACGGAGGCGATGCCGGCACCCGCGTGCTGATCGAAAGCGACCCGCAACTGCTGCGCGCGCTCGACGCCCTGCCCGACGCCAAGCAACTGGCGGAGAGCGTCTCGCGCACGCCCGTGCTCAACTGAATGAACCCAAGCGATGTCTCGGCGGAGAGTCAATTCCCCCCACCTCGCGCAAAAGTTAATCGGTATGAATGATGAAAGAACCAGAAGTCAGGTGCTGGATGCTAGATGCTGGTCAGGACACGCAGATACTGCTGCCAACATCTGACATCTAACATCCGATCCTCACTGGCTGTCACTTTTGCCTTAGTACTTATGCCCTCCGAACCTCTCACCGCCGTCGTCCGCTGGATCAACGAACGCATCGCCAACGACTCTCAGATCGGGCCTGACTTATTCACGCAACTCCACGCGGCGCAACTCGAACGGGGTCTCCGCCACGGCGACCGCGCCATCGGATCGTTCCTTCGCCCACTCGTTCTGCCGCGCTCGACTTACCAGGCCATCGCGCACGCCGCCGAGACGCTCGCCGTTGCCTTTGAACGATTGGTCGAGCGCGCTCTCAGCGATGAATCGCTACTGGCCGAGCTGGCGTTGACCGAGCGCGAGGCTCAACTGGCACGCATTGATCCGGGCTACCCCCACCTGTGCGTTACAAGTCGCCTCGATGCGTACCTCAGCGAAAGCTCCTTCAAATTTCTCGAATATAACGCGGAGAGTCCGGCGGGAATCGTGGATCAGATGCTGCTCGAAGACATCTTCTTCGAGTTGCCATACATGCGTGAGTTCATCGCTCGCTATCCGTTCTGGTGCCCGCGCCCGCACCGACGATTGCTCAGCGCGCTCGTCAACGCATACCGGCAGACTGGCGGCGCGAAGGGCCGCCCGCAAATCGCGATCATCGACTGGGAAGGCGTCTCGACCGAGAGCGAGTTCTATGTTTTGAAAGACTACTTCGAGAGTGAAGGCTACCCGACGGTCATCGCTGACCCATCTCATCTCGAATACAACCACGGCGTGCTCACCGCTCGCGGCCTGACCGTCGACATCCTCTATAAACGTGTTCTGATCCACGAACTGCTTGAGAAGGTTGACGACCAACATCCTCTGCTGCGCGCCTACACGGAGCGCAAAGTTTGCGTGGCGAATTCGTTCCGCACCAAAGTCGCCCACAAAAAGATGGGTTTCGCGATTTTGAGCGACCCGCGCTACGAATCGCTGTTCACGCCCGAACAAGTGACGGTGATAAAACATCACGTGCCGTGGACGCGCCGCGTCCGCGAAGGCGAAACGACTTTCGGCGGGGCTGTGTTCGAGATGACCGATCTGCTGCGGCGCGAGCGCGAACGACTGGTGCTGAAGCCGAACGACGATTACGGCGGACAGGGAGTCGTCATCGGACACGAAACGGAACCAGACGTATGGGAAGAGGCGTGTGAACTCGCGCTCACACGCCCCTCCGTCGTGCAGGAATTGGTGCCCGTTCAGAAAGAGACGATGCCGAAATTCACCGACCGTCTCGCGTGGGAAGGGATGACTATCGACTTCGACCCGTTTCTGTTTCTCAACAAAGTCGAAGGCGGCATCGTGCGTCTGTCATCGTCCGCGCTGTCGAATGTTTCATCGGGCGGCGGTGTCACCGCGCTCCTAGTACTTGAAGATGCCTGACGCCAGCCAGCAACATCCGTTAATGTTTAGATGAAGACGACGGATTGCGAATTCGGGATGTCGAACCGTTTGCGGCAGCGAGCGTTCTTGCATGCCATCACGTCGTCGATCCGCACCATGTAATCGCGCGACTTGGCGAAGCGAGCGCGATCCTGTTCGCTCGCGCCTCGCGGCGGCGACGCCTTCCGGGTGCGCCGTAGCCAACGCACTTCGTAATCCGCGCGCTCACGGCAGTACGGGCAACTGAAGGAAGAGCGTTTCGACTCTTGCCGTTCATCAAAAAAATCGCTTTCGTTCATAGAAAGAATGTTGGTCGGATGTCCGACGTGCGGACGGCTTCGGGAAGCATCAAGTCCGCCATCGAGTCATCCGCCGCCTGCCTTCGTCAGGTATGTTTCGCTTCAAGGTTTCCGGCGGTGCGAGGTTCTTCACCAGCATCCGCACCACTCTTCGCGCGCCGCCGGTGGCGCAGCACAATCGCTAAACCAAGCAACCCGTTAACAACCATCACGGCATTGGTCGCAATAAAGACCGGGTTCCAAACCAACAAACTGTAACTTAAAAATCCCACCGATGCAGCCATCTGGCCGATGAACAGCCACTTCGAGACACCTTCGCTCGAACCTTCCTGCCACTGTTTATAAACCTGCTTACCGATGGTCAGCACAAGGATGAACGAACTGGCCCACCCGATGATCTCGCTAAAATTCTTCATCCGAAGGGCCTTTGCTTTTGCAGCCCGGCTGCTTTTGAAGCCCGGCCTATTGCGATGTCGAGATGTTCGCGGCGACCCGGAGTTGTCATGACAGCAATCGCCGCACGGTTTTGAGTAAGCTCGCCGGGTCAATCGGCTTCGGCTCGTAGGCGTCTGCGCCGTGGCCGAGAGTGTACGTCGCGTTGCCGGAACCGAAGCCGGTGGTCACCAGCACCGGGGTGGCTGCAATCTCCGGCGTGTTGCGCACGCGCCGCAGCAAATGCACACCGTCGGCGAAGGGCATACTGATATCGGTGATAATCAAATCGGGGCGTAAACTGACGGCCAGATCATACCCCTGGACGCCGTCCTCGGCGGACTTCACAGCATAGCCCTGCCGCTTCAGCATCATCGCCATTAACTCGCGCGCGACGTCGTCGTCTTCAACTACCAGAATGTTTTTCTCAGAACTCATTGCAAAAGATAAATGCTGTGTGATGCATCACGGATGAAAGAGTTTTCATGGCCTCCGCCTTCAGACACCTCCCATGAGGATGTCACGGCGTCTGCTCTTGTTCGCACAACCCGCGCAGGTAGCGGAAGCTGTAGATGCCCGTCGTGTGACCATCGCTCCAACTGAAGTTGAGCGCGTAGCGCCCGACGATCTCAAGGTCGGCAATGGTCAGTTGATCGGAAACGTTTTCGGTTTTTAAGATGCGCTGTCCGGTCCATTCGTTGACACACTGCGCGCACGGGCAGGCACGGCGGAGCGCGGGAGCGGCGTATCGGCAAATTTCTCCATCACCCCATGTGATGCGGAGGCCCGCATCGCCTTCCTGCATGATCTCGCGCGGCTCGACCGTCGGGCCGCGCCGGTTCATTATTTCACTCATCGGTATTCAGGTCGCGCCGCATCATCTGCCAATCTACCATCAAAGGTTAAGCGCGGCCGCCGCCCAACACGGCGTCTTTCGATGATCAGTTGTCCGCCTCGACGCTTCCCTGATGCTCGCTCACCGCCTGCTTCACCGCGTCGGCCGTCACGTCATAGTGCGAAGCAGTCCAGACCACGGCACCGTCGCGCAGCACGAAGACCTGCGGCGATTCGTGACGGACGCCGGTGCGCTCCGCGACCTCGCGCGAAACGCCGCGGGCGCGTTGCACCACGACGAGGCCGATCTCCGCCCCGACACGTTCCATCTCGCGATAAGCGGCGGAACTAATCGGGCAGGTCGTGCTGTGCTTGAATAACACCACCGGCTCGCGGCGCGAACGCTCCATCCACTCATTAAGCGCACTCGCGTCGTCGACGGTTATAAACTGTGTCTCCATCAAATCACCCTTATCTGTTTGATCAATCAAAACTCTGTTTTTCGATATTAACTTACCCCTTGCCTGCTCGACAACGCATGCGGATGACGGAGTAAGTTGATTAAGCCACGCTTTAGCGCCAGTCGCCGACCAACACAAATGGCGACCAGTAGAATGGTGCGCTGTACTTCTTCCCGGCGATCATCTGACGGCGCGCGTCGCGGAGCGCGGCGGTTGGCGACGTGCCATCTTTCACCAACAGGCGGCGGTAAAAGTCTGTCATCAACTCGGCGGTCGAACGGTCCGAGACCGACCACAAACTGACGCCGACGGTTGGTGCGCCCGCGTACATAAAGGCGCGCGTCAGCCCGATGACGCCTTCGCCGCGCTTCTCTCTGCCGAGTCCGGTTTCGCATGCGGAAAGCATTACGAGCGGCGACCCAAGACGCAGATTAAAGATTTCGTCGGTGCGGAGAAACCCGTCGCCGCCCCCGCTGCCCCCGATTTGCGAAAGTACCAGCCCGGTGAACTGCGGACGCTCGGTGTCGAGCAGGCCGTGCGTCGCGACGTGAAGGACGCGATACTTCTTCAGGTCGCGCGTCTCGATGTTGGATTCGCTGGCGTCGAGGTCGAGCCACAGTTCGGCGCGACGCCCCGCGGTGCGCGCGAACTGCGCAATCTGCTGCGCCTCGGCGCGCGTCCCCGGCAACCGTGCGATTCTCGCCGCACCCGCCGCCGTCGTCGCATCGCCGGTCGCAGTCTGCGCCGCGAGGTCTTCGACCGCGCTGCTTAAGGCGAGTCCGCGCGCCGCTTGCCCAACCACCGCGTCGCCCATCTTTCCGTCACCCGTTGCTGTCTCGCCTGTCGCCACCGCGCCTGGCTTCGCGGCACGTGCGCGCGGGTCGCTTGAGTCGAAGACCGGGTCAGCGATGAGCAGCAGATCGCGTCCTCTGTTAGCGGCGGCGGCACTCGATTGTTGCCTGACCGCCGCGAGCACCGAGGCTGATGGCGCGTAAACCACTTCGTTCTTTTTGAGCAGGTACGGCAGCGTCGAATAATCGACGCCGGCGGCGGGCGCTTCCGTGACGAGCGTCTCGAACGGAACGTAATTGAGTGCACCGTCGGCGACGACTAACAGGCGTCGTTCGCCGATCACCGCCCGCGCCGGCTCGACCACCGATTTGTAAAGCGCGTGGGCAGCGGCAGCGAAGGCCGATGGGGTGACGCCGGCAAACGATGCAGCGGCGGATGGAGCCGCGCTCGCCGCGGTCGCCGATTTCACCGGCGGGTCATTCGTGGCGGGGCCGCTCAGCCCGATGCCGCGCGACGGGTCGGCGGCGATGCTCGTGATTGAGCGACGCAACTGTCGCGGGATGATCTGGTCGCGCACATCGGACGTCTGCTTTTCCACTACCGAACGTGCCGGAAGTCGGTAGAGATTCAAACCGCCGCGCGTCACCGCCCATAGGTACGATTGATCGGCGCCGAGGCTGTATTCCAACAGCGCCGTCCCGTCGTCGAGCACACGCTGCTGAATGTCGGCCAGCGCCAGCGGCTCGGTCGTCGTGAGCGCCGCGTAACGCGGACTGACCGCCCTGATTTCGTTTTCGATGCTGTCGAACTCGGTCTGCAAACGGGCCAGTTCCGATTCAAGATCGAGGGGAGATTTAGCGGGTGCTTCGCTGCCAAACTGGACGCCGGTCAACTGCGCGGCAATCGCTTCCTGCTGCTCCTGATTCCCCTGCTTCCGCTTCAATAACTCGGTAGGGATGCCTTCGGTGATTCCCGTCCCCGTCTCGCTGAGCAGATCGAGCAGCGAGCGGGCGCGCCCCTGCTCGACAATTCTGAGCGCTTCGACGGCGTACTCAAGCGACCGACCTTCGAGCGGCGCACCAGCGGCAACAGCGGACGACGCGAGCGCCAATCCCGCCAGCCCGCTTGAGGCTTCATCGAATACATCCTTCGTCGTTGCCAAAAAAGTCGTCCGTGATTCGTCGGCGCGCAGGCTGCCCGCGCGAATCGCTTCGATGGTGCGCAGCGCCTCGCGGTATGCGGCGAGTCCGTCTTCACTCAGCTTCGACGCACGCGCCGCATCACTCTCTTGCGCCGCCTGCGCCCACAGGCTGCGCCCGGTGCCACGCTCAGCGGGCCACATCAAATCGAGTCGTCCGTCTTCGCGCGCGCCTTTCAATGCCTCGGCGTACAGCTTGATGGCTTCGGCGAAACGCCCTTCACGGTGCGCGACATCGGCGAGGCTGGTGCGCGCCGCCGTTCGATAGCGGCGTGTCTGCCCAAGCCTGCCGATGACCGGGATGTTCGCGAGCGATGCGACCAGCGCGTTTTGAAAATGCTTGCGCGCGTCGTCGAGTTCGCCGTTCAGGTAGTCAACGCGACCGAGGCCGAGTTCATGAGTGGCATAGATGATCGCCTGCCGGTATAACTCGGCGGGCTGCGTCACGATGTCAACCGCTTCGTCCGCCGTGCCCTTCGCAGCGGTGCCGGTCGAAGTGTTCGGCGTGCCGGTCGCCATCCCGCGCAGCCGCGCGCCGAAACCTCGCACACGGCTAACCTTTGACTGCACGCTCCGCACCACGTTGAGCGGGTTACTCTCCGGCTTCGTCACGTTCATCCGCCCATAGGCCGCGCGCGCTTCGACAGCTTGGCCCTGTCGGTAATGCATGTTGCCGATCTTTGCCATCATCAGATTGGCATTGTAGGAACTGAACTGCCTGACAGCGTTCGCCCCGACGAGGTTGTTCTGCGAAGCCGCGGCTGCATCAGCGGTGAAGATTTCGTGTGCGTCTGTGAAGTGTTCGAGCGCGACCTTGTAGCGACCCTGCCGCTCGTAGAGTTCGCCGAGCAGATCGTGTGCGGCGGCCTCGCCCCGCTTGTTCCCGGCCTGTCTGAAAAGCTTCAGCGCGTTCTCCAACTGAATCAACGCCTCGCTCGCTCGTCCCCGCCGGAGCAACGCCTGCCCGCGGACGAGTTCCGCCATCGCGCCATCCGCTGGCCCCGTCTGTGCCGCGGCGACAGTCACCGAAGAGTTGACGCCTGACGCCGAGAGCAACGGCGCACACGGCATCACCGCGACGATCAACGCGCAACATAAGAGACGGACGATAGCAATTGGTGTTTGAGCGCGACCTGACATCTTTCGTTTAGAAATAATTCTTGAAAGCATTGTGAAACTCCGTTGTCTGCGATGAGGCGTAGATTCGATTATCAGTAACAAAGATCGAACGGGCGACTTGCGGGCGCAAATCATAATTTCGGAAAGTGCCGGCTTACTTATGCACCAGATCAATCCGCGTCGCCAGCAGATTCGTGCCTGACGATATATTCATGCGAACGATTGAGGGCGGCGGCGCGTCGAGCGATAGGCCGATGCCGCGCGTCACGGCTTCGCGTTCGGCGACCGTCTCTGCTTGACCATACTCTCTGTCCCGACTGACGCCGACCGGCGCGCTCGCGTTTGCCGTGACCCGTGACCACAACTGCGAAGTCGGACGCCACGCGCACGACGCCGGGTTTCCAGCGCAGTGTTTGACGAGCGCCCCGGCGACGGGTACGCCCGGCAAAGGTTCGCGCGTCAGCACGACGTAGAGCCGCTCACTGGCCGGACGCGCGTCGAACTTGAACCAGTCGGTCGTGTTAGCGGGCACCTGGTAAGGCACGTGCGCGCGGACACGGTTGACACCGCCGTTCAGTCTCGCGTCCGGAAAGAGCATCTGCGGGTTGAGGCCGTTCTCGGTGTGAAAGATATAGAGAAAGCCGTCCGCGTTAGTTTCAAGCGCGATACGTATCTGATCGCCTGCGCTGAACTCTCTGTCGGGGTCGACCCGCACCGCATCGCCGTTGGCGGCACGTAGGTAAAGTGTGTAACCGAGTCCGAGATTGATTGAGTCGTAGGAAATCTTTTCGCCGTTGACGATGGGTACTTTCGCCGTCTTGCCGGACGCGGTCGTGGCTGCCGGCTTCTTCACAGTGACCGTGCTGGTCGGCTTGCGACCGACGCTCTTGTGGGTGCTGCTCTTCGGCGCGCCTGACGCTGTCGTGCCTGCCGACGCGCGGTTGTTGCCGCTCTTGCTGCTGCCCGGACGTGTGGCGAAGAACGCGCCGCGCACGCTCACGTCTTCATCCTGCGGCGCGGCGTCTTGGCGCTCTCTCGTGATTGTTTCACCGCGCCGGTCGCGCGCCGCCATCGAATCCGACATCGCAAGAACTATCGGGCGGAACGCATCACACACGCTCGAGGTGATGGTAATAGTGACGACTACAATGATGACTACAGTAATGACCGGGGCTAACGACTTCAGGCGCATCAATGGCTGCCTCCGTTTGGTCAGGATGTGTAAAGAGCGACCGAGCGGATAGGAAGATTCGGGGCCGCTGAATTATCGGTGCTCAATGCGGATGTCAAATATGAATGGGTGACCGGACGGGTTGGTCTCGCCGGGTACACGGACGATTGTCAACGGCTGTTCGCTGTTCGCATTCTGAACGGACACTTCGACCTTATTTGCTTCGTGGCGGCGGCGGAACTCCGTCAACTCCTGTTGTTCGGCGGCGGTCAAGACATGCTCGACTTGACCCGTCAGAACCGACGGCCACGCGAGCGGTTGCGGCGAAAAAATAACGGTAAAAATCTCTGTGCCGGGTTGATCGTCCAACTCGATCACATCGTCGCCGCCAGGGAAATTAAAATCCACGCCGCCGACGAGTTGATTCGATTCGGTCTTCGCGGGGCGTGAGGTCAACAGCGTGACGGGCGCGTTGCCCTCGGTCGTCATGATGATATACAGATGCCCGCTCTGGCGCGGCTGAAAGTGGAACTTGAACTGCTGCCCGGAGCGCATCGGCACTGGGTCGCCAGCCACCCTTTTTCCGTCGTCCTTCTTATCGACGAAAGTCGTCATCCACCAACGCAGCGCCTCGACGTTGGCTGTGGGTGCGTCCACCGACGGCGCGGGGTCGGCGGGTGTATTCGTGCCCTTAAGCGGTTCATCCTTCTTAACGGCTGGAGTCGGCGCACGATTTACTTTCGGGGTCGTGTTGTGGCGATTCCACCACAGCAGCCCGGCGGCGCCGACGCCGGTCAGCAACAACACCCCGACGATCAACGCCCCGATCACGAACGGCCACACACGCCGGCGCGTCGGCGGCGAGGTCGGCGTGTTGCCGGTGCCGCCACGGTTGCTACTGGAATGAACGACGGGCGCGGCGGCGGCGGTGATGATTGATGGCCCCGCCGAAGCAGCGGACGCGCCGAAATCCGACGATGGGTCGTTGACTGTCAACTGTTGCTCGACAGGCATCCTAACTGTCTCGCGGACGCTCGGTGACATCAGCGTCGGCGCCGCGCCCGGCATGTCCCCGGTCGCTCGCGCCTCGACGTTGCTAATTGTAGGTGACGACGACGCGTGGTCGAGTGCCGCGCGCAGTTCGCTAACGAACTCTCCGGCGGTCGCCTGGCGGTCGTTGCGGTCTTTCGCCATCGCCCGCGTAATCGCGCGACTGAACGCCTCCGGCACGTGCGGCGCTAACTGTTGCAGCGCCGGCGCGTCGCCCGTTACATGCATCCGTCGCATTTCGGGAATCGTCGCGGCGTTGTAAGGCCGCTGGCCGGTCACCAACTCATACGCGATGAGGCCCAGGCTGTAGATGTCTGTCCGCCCGTCGACCTCCGCGCCGCCATCGCGCGGAGCCTCGCCCCATTGCTCCGGCGACATGTAGTACGGCGTGCCGAGCACTTGGCCGGCGGTCGTCAGTGAAGTTAATTCACCCGCGTGCGCGTCGCCCATCCCGACCATCTTGGCGATGCCGAGGTCGAGCAACTTCACTCCCGGATGCACATCACCCGGCTTCCCGATCATGATATTCTCCGGCTTCAAATCGCGGTGGACGACGCCCGTCGCGTGCGCCGCGTCGAGCACATCCGCCACCGTCGCAAGCACCGCCAGCGCCTCCGCCGGCGAGAAGCGCCTGCGCTCTTTCAGATCTTTGTCGAGCGTTCGCCCCTCGACATACTCCATCACCATGTAGATGAGGCCGTCGTCCGCCGTGCGCAGGTCGTAAACCGTCACCGCGTTCGGATGGCGGAACCGGCGCGCGGCCTGCCCCTCGCGTTGAAAGCGCCTCAGCCATTCCGCGTTCTGGCGCATATCGGAGCGCAACGTCTTGATGACCACGCGGTCGCCGAGCAGGATGTGGCGCGCGCGGTACACATCGCCCATCCCGCCGCGCGCGATGAATTGTTCGATCTGGTACTGCCCGTCGAGCACCTTTCCGACCATCTCGGCATGAGAGTCTTGCAACACCTGGCCGTCGCGCGGGCAGAAGCTGACGTTATTCTCGAAAGTGTTTTGGCATTGAGGGCAGACCTTCATAAGGCGGCGGTGAGTCTAACTCGCCCTCGCGAGGTGTCAGTAGATGTCATCAAAGCCGGCAGACGGGGACTGAAAACATAACGGACGATGCGGGCCGAAGACTAACGGACGACAAGAATGGAACTCGCCGGTTCAAGCAACGATCATCGTCCCCGTGCCTTCGTCGGTGAAGACTTCCGACAGCAGCGCGTTACGCAAGCTGCCTTTGATGATGTGCGCGCTACGGACGCCGCGCCGCAGCAAGTCGGCGATGTTCTGAAGCTTCGGAATCATTCCCTCGGTCGCCACGCCGTCATGCACCAGCGCCAACACCTCATCCGCCGTCAGACGCGACAACTTCGTCGCCTGCTCGCCCGGTCGTAGATAGATGCCGTCCACATCGCTGAGCATAATCAGCTTTTCAGCCTGGAGCCGCACCGCGATTTCGGCGGCGATAGTATCGGCGTTGATGTTGAAAACCATTCCGTCGTCGTCCGCGCCTAGTGACGAGATGACCGGTAGATAATCATGATCGATCAGCACTCTCAGCAGACGGTCGTTGATCTCGACCACATCGCCGACGTGCCCGAAGTCGACCTGTGAACTAACGCCGGTCTCGCGGTTAAAAACCTCGCCCGGCGGGCGGCGCCTCGCGTGGACGATGTTGCCATCGATGCCGGAGAGACCGACCGCCTCGGCCCCGCGCTGCCTGAGCGCCGCGAGGATGTCGGTGTTGATCTTGCCCGCGAACACCATCTTCGCCATGTCGAGCGTCGCATCGTCGGTCACGCGCCGTCCGTTGATAATCGTCTGCTCGACGCCCATCAGCGCCGCGAGGTCGCTCAACTGCTTGCCGCCGCCATGCACCACGCAGAGACGAATGCCGACCTGATGCAGCAGCGCCAACTCCTCTACGATTGAGACGAGATTCTCGTGATCCTCCGTCACCTTGCCCGACAGTTTGACGACGAACGTCTTTCCCTTGAAGCGCTGAATGTACGGCAGCGCCTCACGTAACAGTTCAAGCCGCGGCTGACTCATAACACCTCCGGTGGAAGGGATGAAGGATGAAGGATGAGGGATGAATAAGAGACAACTGCTTTCTTTTCATCCTTCATTCTTCAGTAGTCTTGCCATGATGGCTTTCTGCGCATGAAGTCGGTTCTCGGCCTCGTCGATGACGACGGATGCGCCTGAATCTATCACATAGTCGGTGACGATCACGTTGCGGCGCACCGGCAGGCAGTGCATGAAGATGGAATCATCGGTCGTGCGTGTCATCTTCGCTTCGTCCACGATCCATTCCTGACGAAACGGCGCACGAGTTTCGATGTCGTCCTCCGGCGCGCCATAGAAATGACGACTGCCCCAACTCTTCGCGTAGATAACTTCCGCGTTGTCGAACGCTTCGTCAATGTCGTTCGTGACACGCACCACCGAGCCGGCGTCGAAGGCGCGCGTGTTGATCTCGTGCATCAGCGCGTCGTCCAACTCGTAGCCCGGCGGGTGCGCGATGGTCAGTTCGTGACCCATCTGCGCGGCGGCGAGGGCGAAGCTGTTCGGCACCGCCATCGGCAGAGGCTTCGGATGCCACGCCCATACGAGTGACACGCGCTTTTTCCCGTCACCGAACTTCTCGCGAATCGTCATCATGTCGGCGAGCGACTGACACGGGTGATGCATCGCCGACTCCAGGTTAATCAGCGACACGTCCGCGTATTCAGCAAACGCGCTCAGCACCGGGTCGCGCCGCTCCTCTTCCCAATTTTTCAGCGCCGCGAACGTCCGCACGGCGATGGCGGCGCAGTATCTTCCGAGCACACGCACGAACTCCGCGACGTGCTCTGTCTTGTCACCATCCATCACTGTCCCGGCGCGGTGCTCTAACGTCCAACTCGTCCCGCCCGGTTCTAAGACGACGGCGTTCCCGCCGAGTTCATAGATGCCGACCTGCATCGAGGCGCGCGTCCGCAGAGACGGGTTGAAGAAGACGAGCGCGATTGATTTACCGGCGAGCGGCTTCGATGCATCCTCGCCGCTCTTGAAGCGCAGCGCTGATGCGATCAAACCTTCAAGCTCGTCGCGCGTCCAGTCGGCAGTGGTCAGAAAATTTGTTGGCATGGTTGCAAGGATTTTACCGCAGAGAACGCAAAGGCCACGGAGAGGTCAGAGGTGCGAACCAAAGACGACAAGTAGCTCAAACTATTCCCTGACCAACTGTTCGTATGATGGCGACCTCCGCGGTGAATTCTTCTTTCATCAATGACACTTTTGTTCTTCTCTCTCTGCGTTCTCCGCGTCCTCTGCGGTGAATCCAGCCTCTGAGGTTCAAAGCACCTCTCTTAAAGAAGCGACGAACAGGTCGCCTTCTTCCATCTTCAAACACATTGGCGGCAATAAGCGCAGCACCCGCGCGTCGCTCGATGTGCCGGTGATGATGTGGTGCTCAAGCAGTTTCTTCTGTACGCTCGCCGCGATTGGTTCCGCAAATTCGACGCCGAGCAGAAAGCCGCGACCGCGCACGCCGGCGACGCCTGAAACATCGGCGAGTTGCTCGCGCAAATGCCGCTCGACCGCGCGCACGTTCTTCAGCATTCCGTCGGACTCAATCGCTTCGAGCGTCGCGGTGACTGCCGCCATCGCCAGCATCCCGCCGCCGAATGTCGTGCCGAGGTCGTTCTCTTTAATGCATTCAGCGACGCACGAATTAACGAGGCACGCGCCGACGGGAACGCCGCTCCCCAGCGCTTTCGCGAGCGTGATGATGTCAGGCACCACGCCCTCGCCGGCCTCGCTCCCCGCAAAGAACCATTCACCGGTGCGACCGACGCCGGTCTGCACTTCGTCGTAAATTAAAACGATCCCGCGTCGGTTACACAATTCACGTAAGGCACGATAAAACTCGGGCGCGGCCATTCGCACGCCCGCCATTGATTGAATTGGTTCGAGCATCACGGCGGCGATTGTTTCGTCGGCAAGCGCGGCGACTGATTCGAGGTCGCCGAACTCGGCGAACAAATGTCCGGGCACATTCGGGCGTCCGATCTCGCGATACTTACCCAGCGCGGTCGCACTGATCGCGTCGGCGGTCCGCCCGTGAAAGCCGCCGCTGAAGGTGATGATCTTTTCGCGCCGCGTCGCCATCCGCGCCATTCGCATCGCGTTCTCGTTCGCCTCTGTCCCGGAGTTGCAGAAGAACGCCTTGGTCAACGCTTCCGGCGCGATGGCGATTAAGTTCTCCGCCGCCCGCGCCCGCGCTTCCGAGTAGACGAGGTTTGAATAAAACAGCAGACGCTCGGCTTGCGCCTTAATCGCCGCGACGACGTGTGGGTGACAGTGGCCCGTCGCCGCCACCGCGTGTCCACCGTACAGATCAAGGTAACGCGCGCCCTCGCTCGTCTCGACCCACGCGCCCTGCCCGCGCTCTGCCGCGAACGGAAATTTCTTGTACGTCGCAAGTTGAAAGCGATCTTCGCGCCCGGCTGTTTCAGCGTACACAGTTGTTGTCTCTACTGTCATTTTAATTCCCTATCTGATTCAATTGCAGAAAATGCCGCACGACACGCGCGAGGTCAGTGGCACGAACCCAAAAGGGCACGTCGCTTGTCTTTGCTCATTAAAGACTTTGCACATCCGACCTGACGGCTTGCAGCATTGCCGTTGAACCATTTTCGCGCCCGATCTTGATGAGTTCAGTAAGCCGCTCGGCGGTCAGATGTGAGAAGCTGCGGCTGTGCGTTGATGGTTGATATTCCTGATCGCCCCGCAGAACGAAGAACCGCATCTGCGCTCCATCATAACGCCAAACTTCCGGCACCCGCGCGACGGCATAGAGTTTCATCTTGTCGAGCGATGGGCTGGTGATGTCTACCTCCAGCACGACATCCGGCGGCGGGTACACCTGCAAATCAATTTCCGCGACACCCCGCACCTTCGATTCATTCGCCACATAAAAACAACTGTCCGGTTCGCCGCCTTTTTCCTGCAAGTTAACGCGCAACGTCATCGCACCGCAGTTGTCAAGGTT
The DNA here is from genome assembly GCA_030859785.1 of Acidobacteriota bacterium. GTDB lineage: Bacteria > Acidobacteriota > Blastocatellia > Pyrinomonadales > Pyrinomonadaceae > JACDEG01. The sequence continues at coordinate 11,480 of JALZJL010000414.1, read as the reverse complement.
CATCCCCAACTCAAACGTCACAAGTGTCAGGATCATATCAACGAGGCGCGTGATCTGTTCGTGCAATCGCTTTGGACTCATAATCTCCAGGATGCCATCGATATATGCGAGCCTGATCCCGCCCGGACGATCATCGCCCAGTTCATCTAACAAACTGAGATAAGCATTCCACGATACGCCGTAGTACAAATGCTTCTCGGCAATCGTGGCGCTCGTCGCAAGACGGTCTAAGATATTTGTTTCAGCAAGCATACTTTTGATTATTGACCTCAAAAAGTATCGCGTCAATGACCAGGATAATTACCATTCAGTCTTTTGACTTTCGACTCCAGACTTCAGACTCCAGACTTAACTTACGGATTCGTCCCTGCGAACATCAGCCCCGTCTTTTCGTCGATACCACACATCACGTTCATGTTCTGCACGGCCTGCCCCGCCGCGCCCTTCACCAAATTGTCGAGTGCCGAGAAGACGACGAGTTGCCGCCCGCGCGTCGCGACACCGATGTCGCAAAAATTAGTCATCTTCACCCAGTTGATGTCGGGCGACCCCTTCACTAACCGCACGAAGAACGAGTCGCGGTAAAAGTCGGCGAAGATTTTATGCACATCTTCGGTTGTCATCTCGCTCTTCGTCTCGACGTAGATGGAAGCGAAGATGCCGCGCGCGACGGGGAGCGAGTGGGTCATAAAAACGAGTTCGTTCGTCCAGTCGCCGACGGTGCGTAACGCTTGTTCAATCTCCGGCACATGCTGATGCGTGAACGGCTTGTAGGCGTAGAACGAAGTCATGCGCTGCGGATGGTGCGTGTTCGACGCCGCCTTCGCACCGGAGCCGGATGATCCGGTCTTCGCATCAACCACGACGCGCCCGTTCAGTATCTTGTTGCTGACGAGCGGCGCGAGTCCCAGAAACGTCGCGGTCGCGAAGCAGCCGGGGTTGGCGATCAGACGCGCCTGCCCAATCGCCTCGCGGTTCGTTTCAGTCAGGCCGTAGACAAACTCGCGTTGCAATTCCATCGCGGTGTGCTCGCGCCCGTAGTGCTGCAAGAATTCGTCGCCGCTCTGTAAACGAAAGTCGCCCGACAGATCAATCACCTTCGCGCGCTGCGGGAGACGCGGCACAATCTCCAATGCCTGACCATGCGGTAGCGCGAGGAAGATGCAATCGAGGTCGCCGAGAGTCGCAAGGTCGTCCGGCGCTTTCATGAAGACGAGATCGGTCAGGCCGTGCAGATTGCGATGCACCTCGCCGACGGATTTACCCGCGTGCTCGTTCGCGGTGACGAGCGTAACCTCGGCGTGCGGATGGAACAGCAGGATGCGCAGCAGTTCCGCGCCGCCGTAGCCCGACCCGCCGAAGATGCCAATACGCAGTTTTGAGTTTTCAGTTTTCAGTTTTGAGTCCATTAACTCTTGTTACGCAGGACCGATGATTTTAGCTGCGGAGCAGCGTTAGATGGGTAGCCCGCTGCGTAAGCCTGTTGGTATCAACACAAGTTTGGAAGGGCATCGGTTTTAAGCTCTGAATATGACAAACGCCACTTCGATTTGTATTAATACCAAAGGCGTAAACTGTATAGACACACCTTGTATTCAAACGCTTACTTAATCATTCCGGCGATATGTTTTCAGAACTCGCAGCCGGTGCTTTACTGGAAACTGGAAACTCAAAACTCGAAACTTTTGTCTTAATCAAATCGAATAGTCGCGCGCCGTCGCGCTTGACGTTTCCGGCGGGCACGCCGAAATGCTGTTCGATGTAGTCCTCGCCCATTTGTGAATCCGTCACTGAGCCGGCGATTAAATCAACCTCGATGCCGCGTCGCCGGAACAGTTCGATGCCGCCCCACACGCTGACGTAATCCGAAGCGCAGAAGACGAGCGCCGCCGTCGCCGCGCGCAACTCCGCGTCGTCGAACACCGAATCAACCGAGTAGCCGCCGAGAATTCCGTCGCCGAGTTCGATCACAATCAAGTCCGGCGCGCTCTCGTTCAGCTTCGCGATAATCGCCTTCGCGACCGGCGTTAAATCGCCGACGCCGACGGTCGAAGGCAGGCCGCAGTCGAGGAAGCTGGCCGTCGCCACCGCGCCGTGGTCAGCCATGTGGAGCGTGTCGCGCAGACAGGCGACACCGGACAACTTGCCCGCCGCGACACGCATTCCGGCGCGCGTCGCCTGCCTCACAAACTCCGTCGCGGCGAAAGTCTTGCCGCTGTTCATGCACGCACCGGCGACGATCACGAGCGGCGCTGTCTGACCGAGCGTATCGCGCAACGCGAGCGCCGCGTCCGCGATGTTACACACCCGTCCGTCTTTGTCAGAGACAAGGCCAATCACTTCGACGCGAATCGCATCGCTCAGGCTCGAATGATGCCCGGTGCAGTGGCCGATGACGCCGCCCATGTTTAAGAGATGCAGTTGATCGCCCGCCGCGATTGTCTCCGGCACGTCGCCGACAAAGCCCTTCAGGGCGCGGCGGCTGCCGAGCACGCCGACGATCACATCGCCCGGATTGATTTTCGCGAGTCTGCCGTTCGGTAATTCCAACTGGTTATACGTCGCGCTGTCGGTCAACGCGCGCACCACCACCGCGTCGCCCGCGCGCGGCGTCGTCTTCGTTCCGACGACGGCCAGCGTTTTCGACAAACCAAGCCCCGACGTGACCGACCCGATCTTCTCAACCTCGACCATCTTCACCGGCACTTTGATGGCGGTCTCCGCAATCTTCGTCATAGACATCTCCTCAAGCTAACGGTGACAGGTGATAGGAAAAGGGCTGCGACTTATCACCTGTCACTTGTCATCGCTTTTCTGGTTCGCAGGCGCAGTGCGTTCAGCTTGATGAACCCTTCGGCATCGCGTTGGTTGTAAACCGTGTCGGCCTCGAAAGTCGCGAGGCGTTCACTATAGAGCGAACGCGGCGCGCGACGCCCGGCGATGATGACGTTGCCGCGATACAGTTTGACGCGCACCTCACCGTTCACATCTTGTTGTGTGGCGTCAATCGTCTGCCGCAGCAACTCCGACTCCGGCGCGAACCAGAATCCGTAGTACACGTTCTCCGCGAATTTCAGACTCAACGAATCGCGCAGTCGCAACACTTCACGATCCATCGTGATTGATTCGAGCGCGCGATGTGCCGCCTGCAAGATCGTCACTCCCGGCGTTTCATACACACCGCGCGACTTCATCCCGACGAAACGATTTTCCACCAGATCGACGCGCCCGACGCCATGCTCTCCGCCGATGCGATTCAACTCAGTCAACATCTCGACCGCGCCGAGCGCCTCGCCGTTCAACTTGACGGGAATGCCGCGCTCGAAACCGATCTCGACATACTCTGCTTCGGCCCGTGCCTCTTCCGGCGACTTTGTCATCTGAAAGATTTCCGCCGGCGGTTCGCGCCAGGGGTCTTCGAGGATACCGCCCTCGTAGGAGACGTGCATCAGATTACGGTCGGTCGAGTACGGCTTTTCGTGCGTCGCGGTCACCGGAATCCGGTGCTGCGTGCAGTACGCGATCAAATCGCTGCGCCCTTTGAACTCCCACTCGCGCCACGGCGCGACGACCTGAATGTCCGGCTCAAGCGCGTAGTACGTCAGTTCAAATCGCACCTGATCGTTGCCCTTGCCCGTCGCTCCGTGAGCCACCGCGTCGGCGCCTTCTTTGCGCGCAACTTCAATCTGCGCCTTCGCAATCACCGGGCGGGCGAGCGACGTGCCGAGCAGGTAGACGCCCTCATAAAGCGCGTTCGCCTGCACCGCCGGCCACACGTATTCTTTAACAAACTCTTCACGCAAATCTTCAACATAGAGTTTCGATGCGCCGGTCGCCCGCGCCTTTTCGTCGAGGCCGGTTAATTCTTCACCCTGCCCGACGTCGGCGCAAAAACAGACCACTTCGCAGTTGTAGTTGGCGCGCAACCAGTGCAGCATCACCGATGTGTCCAGCCCGCCCGAATATGCCAGCACGATTTTTTTCATAAGCTATCAGCCGTCAGCTTTCAGCTATCAGCTTGTTACAGCCATATCGCTTCGACGCTCCCGGCAATCCTTTCATTTTTTAGCTCAACTGTACCATTAGACAAAAAGCTGAAAGCTGACGACTGATAGCTGATAGCTATCCAAGCAGTTCCCAAATTTTCTTGATCGCGGTGCGCTGCGCCTTTTTTTCTATGACAGCGATGAAGACCGTGTCTTCGCCGGCGAGCGTGCCGACGATCTCCGGCACGTCGGCGTGGTCAATCGCCACCGCGACCGCCGAGGCAAGTCCCGGTTCGCACTTCGCAATGACCAGCGCGTCGCCTGCTGCTTCGAGGTTTAGCAATCCGCGCGCCGTCGCACCGTTGCCGTTGCGCGCCGCCTGCGGTAACACGTAGCGCCCGCGCTGCTTCACGACGCCGAGTTCTTCCAGGTCGCGCGACACGCTCGACTGCGTCGCAAAGACGCCGGTGCGCAACAGGCTCTCGGTCAATTCCTGCTGCGTTCCGACCCGCTTCGCGCGGATCAGATTAAGAATTTTCTGCTGTCGTTTCTCTTTTTCCATCATCATTTCTATGCACCAAAGTTGCATAAGTTTAGCATAGATGCATAAAATAGCATGGTCGATGCATTAAGGCAATAGCGATGTTTTTGTTTTCAATCTTCCAGCAGCTAAAGTTGTGCGAGTTCGATAGAGACCCACGTGCAGTCACACATAAGGAGCAAAACGTTTGAGCGAATCACAGAAGTTGTGGGGCGGGCGGTTCACCGGCGCGACGGATGCAGGCTTTGCGGCGTACAACCGCTCGTTCGGCTTCGACCGCCGGTTGTTCGACGCAGACGTGCGCGGCAGTCTCGCGCACTGCGAAGGATTACGCGCCGCCGGCGTGCTCTCCGATGAGGACGCGGCGACCATCACGCGCGGGCTGCACACGATCCGCGAGCGCGCCTCGGTGGACTCGACATTTTTCAATGATAAAGCGGCGGAGGACGTACATTCGTTCATCGAGGCGCGACTGATTGAAACAATCGGCGACGCCGGGCGAAGGCTCCACACCGGGCGGAGCCGCAACGATCAAGTGGCGACCGCGCTGCGCCTCTGGTTGCGCGACGAAATAGATCACATCAGCGAGAGCGTTCGCGCCACGCAACGTGCGTTGCTCGACGTGGCCGAGGCACATCGCGCGGCGGTGTTACCGGGCTACACGCACCTGCAACGCGCGCAGCCGATCCTGTGGGCGCACTGGTGTCTCGCCTACTTCGAGATGCTGGCGCGCGACCGCGAGCGTCTGGCGGAACTGCGACGGCGCACGAACGTGATGCCGCTCGGTTCAGCGGCGCTCGCCGGAACGAGTTATCCGGTGGATCGTGAAGAGGTCGCGCGCTCGCTTCAGTTTGAACGTGTGACGCGCAACAGCCTCGACGCGGTCAGCGACCGTGATTTCTGCGTCGAGTTCGCGAGCGCCGGGTCGCTCATCATGGCTCATCTGTCGCGGCTCGCGGAAGACATCATCATCTACGCGACGACCGAGTTCGGCTTCATCGAGTTGAGCGACGCGGTCGCAACCGGCTCAAGCCTGATGCCGCAGAAGAAGAACCCGGATGCAATGGAGTTGGTGCGCGGCAAGGCGGGTCGCGTCTTCGGCCACACGCTCGCATTGTTGACGACGATCAAGGGATTGCCGCTTACATACAACAAGGACATGCAGGAAGACAAGGAAGCGGTCTTTGACGTGGCGGACACGGTGCGAACTTCGCTCGACGTGACGGCGACCGTGTTGAGTAATATGCGTCTGCGCGAAGAGCGGGCGCGCGACGCGGCAACGCGCGGTTACATGAACGCGACCGAGTTGGCCGACTATCTGGCGCAGAGAGGGATGCCGTTTCGCGAGGCTCACGACACGGTCGGGCGCATCGTGCTCCACGCCATCAGACGCGGGGCGGAGTTGCACGAACTCGCGCTCATTGACTTGCGCGACTTTTCGCCGTTGATTGAAAAAGATGTGTTCGACGCGCTCTCACTTGAGCGGACGCTCGCCACTAAATCGCAAACCGGTGGTACCTCGCCCGAACGTGTCGCGGAAGCCCTTGCCGCCGCCCGGAAATCATTCTCAAACGACACATAATCAGGCGGGCGCGGACGAAAGCATAAGAGTGAAGGGGAAAGGGGAAAGGGGAGGGAGGCAAGTTCGCTTTCACCTTTCCCCTCTTTCCGTGTTCCCTTTCTCCTACCGCGTGCTTGGGCCGTATAAATAACAAGGGCTGAATATCTCGCCTGAGATTTACGTCGAGATATTCAGCCCTTGTTAATTACGAGTGACTGTTCGCGGCTGGCGATTCTCTTTCGTCACCCAACACATGTTTAGGCGCTCACTTACTCCTTCATCTTCGGATCAATGGGTCGGTCGGGGCCGTCGGGCGGCGCGTCCGGGTCGCTGACCGCCTGGCCGCGAGGCGAGACGCCGTGCGCGCCGACTTCGTGCGCGAGGTTGCGCCCCAAGACGCTGTGGTGGCGGCTGTAGAGGAAGTAGATCGCGAGACCGAGGAGCAGCCATCCGATCAGGCGCACCCAGTTCGCGGTGGGCAGCGAGAACATCAGCAGGAGGCAGGACAGGATGCCGAGGATTGGCACGAGCGGAACGAAGGGGCACCTGAAAGGACGCACGGCGTCCGGGTTAGTCCGACGCATGATGAGCACCGCGGCGCAGACGACGACGAACGCAAACAGCGTCCCGATGTTGGTCATCTGGAGCAGCGCGTCGATGGGCAACAGCCCGGTCATAATCGCCACGGCGGAGCCGATCAGGATGGTGGTCTTCCAGGGCGTCCTGAAGCGTTCGTGAATCGCGCCGAAGAAACTGGGCGGAACCATCCCGTCGCGCGACATCGCGAGGAAAACACGCGGCCCGCTCAGCATCATCACGAGCAGCACCGACGTGATCCCCGCGACGCCCGCGATTGCGATAATCGCGTCAGCCCAAGCTAAGCCGACGCTGCTGAAGGCGACCGACACGCCGGCCCCGGTATCGATCTGATTGTATTTGACCATCCCTGTCAGGACGGCGACGACGGCGATGTAGAGGACGGTACAGATGATCAGTGACACCACGATCCCGATGGGCACGTCCCTGCTCGGGTTCTTCGCCTCCTCGGCGTGCGTCGAGACCGAGTCGAAGCCGATGTATGCGAAGAAGATGATGGCGGCCCCGGCCATCATTCCGACGGGGTTTCCGCCCACCGTCTCACCCCACACGGTATTGCCGAAGATGGTGACGCCGCCCCAGCCGTAGGGTGCGAACGGCACCCAGTTGTCGGGGTTGATGTAGAAAGCGCCGACGAGGATGACGAACAGCACGGCGGCGAGCTTGACGGCGACCATCGTCGCGTTGAAGCTCGCGCTCTCCTGAATGCCCTTCACCAGGATCGCTGTGACAATCGCCGTGATGATGACCGCCGGCAGATTAACGATGCCGTTCGTCCTGACGAATTCCCCGGTCGCCGCGTCGTAGATGATGGGCGCGCGGCTGATCGCCTCCGGCAGATGAATGCCCACCCTGGGCAGCAGCGTCTGGAAGAAGCTCGACCATCCGTTAGCCACGGTCGCCGACCCGACGGCGTACTCAAGCACCAGGTCCCATCCGATGATCCACGCGAACATCTCTCCGAGCGTGGCGTAGGCGTACGTGTAGGCGGAGCCTGCGACCGGCACCATCGAGGCGAACTCGGCGTAGCAGAGCGCCGCGAAAACGCAGGTGATGCCGGCGAAGCAGTACGAGATCATCAGTGCCGGCCCGGCCTGATTGTGCGCGGCGGCGCCGGTGGCGACGAAGATGCCGGCACCGATGATCGCGCCCACGCCGAGGCTCGTGAGTTGGACGGGGCCGAGCACGCGGCGCAGGCGGTTCTCGCCCTTCGCCTCTTCGAGCAGCATGCCGAGCGGTTTTGTTGCGAACATTCGATTAGCCATTAGTTAAACTCTCCATGAATTTTTGGCGTTGCTGTTGCGAAGAACTCTTAAAATTTCATGCGGCATGATTAAACCTCGCGTTCACCCGTCGGAACGGCTTCGAGATTCTCAGGCTGCGGCACGCCGATGCGACGCCAGATGAAGTAAACCGGGATGCCGGTCAGTACAATCAGCAGACCCGGCCAGGTCGTCGCCGTCTGGTAGACGAAGAGCACGACGAGGATCACCGACGCGCCGACGATGTAAAGCGCGGGGATGACGGGATACCCGAAGGCCTTGTACGGGCGCTCGGCATCGGGCCGAGTCCGGCGCAGGCGGAAGATGCCGGCAATCGTCAGGATGTAGAAGATCAGCGCCGCCGAGATGACGTAATCGAGCAAATTGCCATAGAGGTTGCCGTAGCCCGCGACGTTTCCCGCGGCGTCGAGCCTGACCGTGCGCGGCAGCACCAGGATCGCCGCCCAGATGCCCTGAATGACAAGGCCCCACGCGGGCACGTGATTTTCGTTCAATTCGCCGACGCGGCGGAAGAACAATCCGTCGCGCGCCATCGCCCAGTAAGCCCGCGCGCCCGCGAGGATCAGGCCGTTGTTGCAGCCGAAGGTCGATACCATAATCGCCACCGCCATCACGGTCGCACCGTAACCGGGGAAGATGACATTCGCGGTCTCCGAAGCCACGCGGTCGCTCGGCGCGCTCTGGATCGCGTCGAACGGGAGCGCCACGAGATACGCCACATTAGCGAGCATGTAAAGACCGATGACGAGGAAGGTGCCGAGGGCGAGCGAGAGCGGGATGTTGCGGCGCGGGTCTTTGACCTCACCCGCCGTGAATGTGATGTTGTTCCAGGCGTCCGCCGAGAAGAGCGAGTTGGTTTGCGCCACGCAGACGGCGACGAAGAGGCCGAAGGCGGTCGCGGCGGTCAGCCCCGGCCCGACCTCGGCGAGGCTCGCGTTCTGGCGCACCGTCCACAGGTCTCCGAAGTTGATTGATGCAGCGTTCGTGCTCATCAAGCCGACGATGACGCCGAGCAGGATGAGCGCGATCAGCGCGCCCGTCTTCGCCACCGTGAAGACGTTCTGGATGAGCTTGCCGAGTTTCAGCCCGCGCGTGTTCATGAACGTCAGCAGCGCGATCATCAACAGGCCGACGAGTTGCGCCGACGAAAGAGAGAGCGCGTAGCCGCCGAAGCGCACCGGCTCGATAATGTAATTCGTCTCCGAGACCCACGGCACGAGCACGCCTGTGTAGCGCGCAAACCCGATGGCGACGGCAGCAATCGTCCCGGTTTGGATAACGAGGAACAGTGTCCATCCATAGAGAAATCCCCACAGCGGCGAGAACGCTTCGCGCAGATAGACGTACTGACCGCCCGCCTTCGGCATCATCGCTGCCAGTTCACCGTAAGAGAGCGCCGCCATCACCGTCAGCAGGCCCGTGATCAGCCACACGACGAGGAGCCAGCCGGGGCTTCCCACCTGCCGCAAAATGATTGAGGAGACGATGAAGATGCCGGAGCCGATCATTGACCCGGCAACGATCATCGTCGAGTCCCACAGGCCGAGGCCGCGCACGAATCCGGTCTTGCGATCCTCGGTTGAGACGGTTACATCGGCCATGCGATTTTTCTTTCCGCGGCGCGCTCCAAACTGTTCACGCCGCATTTACCGCGCGGCAACGAATCTATCATCTGCGATTGGCCTCCGCGCTGCCTGTTTTCTATTCAGGATGAATGAATCTTTTACTCAGGATGCGAATCTTTTACGTACTCAATCCCCAAGCGGAATCAATAGCGCAAATGAAATAACATCAATCCGCCGAAGGTGCGAGTCAAGTTCAAAAAAGCGCTAGTCACGTTATAAGTACGTGACCTGTTAATGTACGCACATCTCCGAAGACACACCATCGGCGGCATGCGGTAGTTCGCCGTGAATCCTTCGGCGAGACTTAATGAATTAAATTTTTGATTAAACAATGTGCGTTGAAGCGGCGTGTGTTTTTGTTTCATCTTCGGCATTAAGACAGCGCCTCAACCGCGCGTGCTTTCCGCCGTGGATTAAACCAAAATTTCACGCGCATTATACCGATTAAATGCCGTGTGTCGAGTGTTCAATGATTGAGACTAAATTCAGTCGTGCGTCAAGCAACAATGTTCTTCGACGTGCTGAACCAGTTTGTTCGACATGCCCTGCGCGGCACGCTGCTTGCCAAATTACATGTACCGACGTTTTCAAAGTGCGAAATAGTACACGCTCGATGGGAAGTCGGAGAACACAGGTGATAATTTTATGGCGGAGGGTGGCGCGTGCTTTCAGAGCATTCGTTGGTTCGCCAATTGCTCGCAGTTTCAAAACCATTTTGGACTAATTAGTCCGTTGAACGTAAAGTTTAAGGAGAAGAATCATGAACGATAAAAGAGATGACAGTGTAGGTGAAGAGGCTTCGGCATTTGGACAGCGTGTTAAAGGTGCCGCGAAAGACGCCGCGGGTGCAGTGACGGGTAATCGGTCACTTGAGCGTGAGGGCGAGCGCGAAAACGCAATGGGCAATGCCCGTCAAGAAGCGAACAGCGTTGTCGGCGGTGGTGCCGGTGCATCCACTGGTCGTAGCCGCGTAGTCACCGGAATGTTTCGGGACAGAGAAAGCGCTGAGAAAGCATATAGCTCGATCAATTCGCGCGGCTACAGTAAAGACGACGTCAATGTATTGATGTCCGACGAGACGCGCAAAACGCATTTCTCGGATGGTGCTCAGAGTTCGGAGCTTGGCGACAAGGCGCTCGAGGGTGCGGGTGTCGGTTCAGCCATCGGCGGCACAGTTGGTGCAGTGCTGGCAGCGGTTGCGGCAATCGGTACTTCGATTGCGCTTCCCGGTATCGGCCTGATCGTGGCCGGCCCGTTGGCAGCGGCCTTGGCCGGTGCTGGCGCGGGCGGACTGACCGGCGGTCTGGTCGGTGCGCTGGTCGGTTCAGGTATCCCTGAAGAGCGCGCGCGTGAGTACGAAGCTGGGGTCAAGGAAGGCGGCATTGTGATGGGTATCAATCCACGCAACGATGAGGACGCGGAGTACTTCGCGAACGAGTTCAAGACGCATCGCGGCGAAAGCATCTACAGATAAAACAGCGGTTTGTTTTCTGTTGAAACTAGAGGGAGGCTTGATTAAATCAAGCCTCCCTTACTTGTTTATACGCCTGAAACTTTCGTTGCAGAATCCGTCGCGCCCCATACGCCGAAGGTTGTTGCTTGCAGTCTTCGCCAAACGGGAAACGTTATGACATACTCCCGCGTATCCACTTGTAGCATGTCGAAAACTTGTTCACAGAATGTACGGAGTTGTACTTGATGTATCGTTGGCGTTCTGAGTAACACAGTTACTATATTGAGAAATCGAATTTCAACATCGCGGCGACGATGTAAATCAGTGTCCCAATCTCGGCTGTTTTGATTTAGGTACGAAGGAGAATTGTTTATAGCAATGAGCAGTCAAATTGTTTCGAACGGAGAAATTCCGCGCCGCCCGTTGGGTCGCAC
>JALZJL010000384.1 GCA_030859785.1 Acidobacteriota bacterium | reverse complement strand
TTGCCGGGGCCGTAGAACGTGGCCGGGATGATTCGGTTGCCGATTTTTTCGCCCGGTCCTTCGTAGCCGCGCGCTCCTGTGAAGTCTTCGCCGCTGAACCGCCCGGAAGCCGCGCGCGCCGATTCGACGTTGTAAGCGTGAACCAATTCGACGCGCTGGCGGTGGGCGAAGCGGTGGTACTCGGCATCGAGATTCCTTCCCTGATACAACTCGGGCTGTGTGCTCTCGTAGTAGATCATCGCGTGCATGCTGTTTTCATCAGGCAGCATAAAGTCGAATAACTCTAACTCGACGGGGATCGCTCGCTTCTGTCCGTCGGCGTTCACCTCGACGCGCCCCTCGTAGACGCCAGCCGGAAGGTCGCGACTTGTGTAGACCTCAATCCAGACGGCTTGATTTTGTCGCGGCGCGACCTTGAGCGGGAATCCGCCTTTGTCCGGCTTCGCGTTTTCGGGAACGAGCTGAACGGGCTTCCATCCTGTCGGGTCTTTCGTGGCGGCGGGCGAGCCGGGGTCAAAGACCCAATCCGCGCGCGAGGCTTTTAAGACGTTCATGTAGTTGACGGAAAAAACCTGGATATGTCGCCCGGCGTAATCGGTCGGGTCGTTCGATGGTGGCGCGTAGGTGATTCTGCCGCTGCCGCCCTTTTGCTTGAGCGCGGGCAGCGACACCGCTAGTTTCTCGATTCCGTCATTGTTAGATTCGACAATCAACTGGAAGGCGATAATCTCGTTACGCCCACCGAAGATTTTTATCCGGCGCCCGTCCCACACCGAATTAGACTTTCGGTTCTGGTTCGCCAAGTCATCTCTCTCAATCTTTTCGCCGTCGTTGATCGCCCAGACGTGGCTGATGGAAGCGGCAACGGGAACGGACGGGTGCATCAATAGCAAAAGCGCGGCGAGCCGGCTAATAATTTTCCTACGCATCAATCTATTCTCTCGGTGATTGGTTGCACGCAAGCAGATTCGCGCTGCGGTATTCGTGGTCATGCTCAGTGATGAATGATTCTCGTTTCGTGCTTTGTTCCATGCGCCCGCCATGAGACATGCCCCTCATCCGACGTGCGGCACGGAAAGCAGATCGTTGAGCACGAGCGTGAGCGCCCCTTTAAGGCTCGGACGCACGTCAAAAGTTGAACGCCTGATCGGGATGGCGCGGGCGCCCGGACTGAGGAGGCTGCGCCTCGCCTCCTGAGTGATGATCGGCTCGACAACTCCCCACGCTTTGGTAATCTCACCGCCGATAACAATTACTTCCGGGTCGAGTCCGTTGACCAGACCGGCGATGCCCGCGCCGAGGTAGCGTGCCGTTTCCCTGACTGCCTCCGTAGCCGCCGGGTCGCCGGACTCTTCCAGTTCGACAATTCTTCTCATCGTGACGCCGCGTTTCACGGTCGCGTTCGGCATGCCCTTGTAGCGTGCGATGGTGGCGTTGTCCGAGGCGTACAAGTCCCAGCAGCCGCGACGCCCACAGCGGCACTCCGGGCCGTTGAGGTCAATGGGGATGTGGCCGAATTGTCCGGCAGTGTTAGTTCCGCCTCGGTACAGACTGCCGTCTATCACCACGCCGCACGCGAGGCCACTACTGACGCTGACGTAAAGAAGATTTCTGACATGGGCGTAGTGAGACTTGCTGTGCCAGATTTCTGCGAGCGCAGCGCAGCGGGCCGAGTTGTCAACGATCACCTGTAGTTGCGTCGCCTTACCAATCCACTCGACGATGGGCACTTCGCGCCACGGCAGGACGACCGAAGTTAAGAAAATTCCGGTGCGGTGATCAACGAGACCCGGCAGGCTGACGCCGACTCCCGCGATCTCGATGAACTCGCCGTGCTTGGCGCGCATGCTGTTGATCTCTTTCGCGATTTCCTTGAGGAACACGCGCGGGTCAGCGCCGGTCTCGAAATTTCTCCGGGCGACGAGACGATTGTGGAAGTCGCTGAGCGCGAGGATCGTCTGGTCGGCCCTAATATCGAGGCCGAAAATACCAAAGCGCAACTCGTTGATACGTAGCGGTGTCGGGGGCTTCCCGCCGATTGGCGTCGTCTTACCAAATCCTTCTTCGACGACAAAATTTTCTCTCAGGAGTTCATTCGTAATCGTCGAGACAGTCGCCTTGTTGAGTCCGCTGATTTTTGCGATGTCGGCGCGCGAGATCGGTTGCCTGTCGGAGATAATGTTGAGCAGGATGCGGCGGTTCACCAGACGCAGCATGTCGTGACCCGCGGTCTTGACGTTCGCGAAGTTCGGCTTGCGCGTAAAGTTCTGTCGTACAGAGCCAGCTTGCGACATTAATAAAAACTCCTGACGTACACGGCTCGACTCTGAAAGTTAAGCCGCCGGGTGAATGTTAAGTAGAAAGAGGATGGATGAAAAGCATTTTAATTCTTTTTATCCATCCTCTCTACTTAACGCTTTTTCGTTTTAGAACGTCAGGCGCAGCCTCAACCGGATGAGGCGGCGATTATCAATGCTCTCCTGATTGAAGCTCGTTCTGATGCGGCCGAAGTCCGGGTTGGGCGCGACGCTCGCAATGAAAGGTCTCCGCGTCGCCGGGTCAACGCCCATTGAAAGTGTTCCGAGGTTAGCGAACTGAAGATCCGTCGGCGATTCGAGCGGGTGATTGAACGCATTGTTCAAATCGGCACCGACGTCCAACCTCACTGTCTCCGTGATGGGGAAGAGCTTGCGGACGCCGAGGTTCACGCCCCACGTCCCTGGCCCCGTGAGTGAATTACGACGCGCGATGTTGGGATTGTCCAGCGCATCAGCCCCGACGGGCGGCGGCGCAAACGCGGCGGGGTTGAAGAACTGATCGCCGCTGTTGAGGTACGGATTGACATCGGTTTTCACGACGGGACGGAACGATGTTCCGGCGAAAGCACCGACTGCATCAATGAAGCTGCTGGCGATATTGCCGGGGAAGACCGGGGCGCAGTTGTCGCATGTGTAGAACGGGGTGAAGCCGGTGCCGCTCTTGGCGAACATGTTCCAAGAGAGTTGCCACTGGCCGAGGGTCAGATCAGCCCAGCGAGGAATCTCCGTGCCGAACGCGCGCCCGCGACCGAACGGCAATTCATAAACTCCGTAAGAGATGAAGCGATGGCGCGAGACGAAAGCCTCACGCGCGAAATCGTTTTCGGGAAGGAACTGATTGTAAGAAGTGCCTCCGAGACTGGAAGCGCCGACGTCGAACCCGCTCCCCTTCTGGTCGAGCAGCGTGTAGCTGGCGTTGAGCGTGAGGCCGGCGGCGAACCGGCGATTCACTTCGACTTGCAGCGCGTGCGAGCGTCCGCTGCCGAAGTTGCGGTAGCTGGCGAGATAGTCGCCGAGCGTCGGGAAGGGCAGGCGCGCGAGGTCGGCGGCCGAGACTCGACAATCACCGGCCGCAGTACAGGGCGTCACCCCGTCGCCGGTCGTGGTGCCGTAAGGATTGTCGCTCGGCGGGATCAGGTTGAGGTCAACGCCGCCGATTAGTCCGTGCAGGCGCGTGCCCAGATACGAAACGCGCACGCCGGTTTGCCATCCCACCTCGCGCTCCACCGTCGCGTTGTACTGCTCGACGCGCGGCTGTTGCAGGTCGAACGGGATCGCGTTCACAGACGGCCGGCTGTCGAGCGGCGTGTCCAGCACGCCGCCGCTGAACGGTGTCAGCCCCGCCGCGGTCAGGCCGCCCGGCCAGCCTCCGAGCGGCGCGGTCGCAATCGTCCGCTTCGTCAGCGTTTGGTTGAAGGGCGACGACCCGAATGCGTCGCGGATGTTTTGCGCCGCCGAGGTCGGGTAGAAGATACCGTAGCCGCCGCGCAGCACGGTGTTGTCGGTGACGCGCCACGCGACGCCGAAGCGCGGCGCGAAGTTGTTCCTGTCCGTGTTGATAAGCCCGCGATGAAGCCCGATTTCATCCGCCGCGACAATTCCGTAAGCCACTATTCTGGGATC
>JALZJL010000223.1 GCA_030859785.1 Acidobacteriota bacterium | reverse complement strand
CCCTAGCTTTCGCGCCTCAGCGTCAGTGTCAGCCCAGCAACCCGCCTTCGCCGCAGGTGTTCCTCTCGATATCTACGCATTTCACCGCTACACCGAGAATTCCAGTTGCCCCTTCTGCACTCTAGTTCGACAGTATCACTTGGCCGCTTCGAGTTAAGCCCGAAGATTTCACAAGTGACTTGTCATACCGCCTACGCGCCCTTTACGCCCAGTAAATCCGAACAACGCTTGCTCCCCCCGTATTACCGCGGCTGCTGGCACGGAGTTAGCCGGAGCTTACAAACAGTACCGTCATCGTGAATGTTATTTGCATTCACTTATTCTTCCTGTTCTTGCGAAGTTTACACACCGAAATGCTTCATCCTTCACGCGGCGTTGCTGGGTCAGGCTTTCGCCCATTGCCCAAGATTCCCGACTGCTGCCTCCCGTAGGAGTCTGACCCGTATGTCAGTGTCAGTGTGGCCGACCGCCCTCTCAGGCCGGCTACAGATCGCAGGCTTGGTGAGCCATTACCTCACCAACTACCTAATCCGCCGCGGGCTTCTCTTCAGGCGCGAGGTTCTTGCGAATCCCCCGCTTTAACAACTGTCTCGATGTCGAGCCGCTGCATTATGCGGTATTAGCAGCCGTTTCCGGCTGTTGTTCCCCACCCAAAGGTAAATTACCCACGTGTTACTCACCCGTGCGCCACTGTCCCCTCCCCGAAGGGAGGTTCTCGTTCGACTTGCATGTCTGAGGCACGCCGCCAGCGTTGATTCTGAGCCAGGATCAAACTCTCGTTAAGAATTTGTATCTCTGGAACATTACCGTTACTGGTTCAAAAAAAGAACCCGATAATGACTCTTCTCGAGTTTTGATTACGTTTAGTGCCAAAGGCATAACGTAATTGCTCTCAAAGGTCTTTAACAGGACACGCTCTATCTAGTTTTCAAAGATCGATTTTTAGGTTTTCCGAGCCAACTTGATTTCTCATGTCCGGCAGGAATTTGCGATATTAGCTAAGGTCTTTATGTTTGTCAAGTAGACAATCGAGAAATTTTAAAAGCCCGAATCACTGAAGCCATGAGGCTAAAAAAGCTTAACTGTCAAACACTGGCTCGACAAAAAACCCTACTCATAGTGCGGTAGAAAGCTACAGCTATTATCAAACTGTCTTTTCTTTGTCTCTAGTCGAAAGAAGGAAAAGAGAAACGAAAAATGGTACATAGCAAGGGAGCGGTTCAAAAGCTCTCTCAAGCAGAAACCGTATTATATGTATCGTGAAACATCTGTCAAGCAGCGATTCAAGGCGAACCACATCTGAAGTGAATAGCGTGGGTGTTATCTCTTCTTCAATGAATCCCTCGGTGCTTCCACTTTTAGCAACCCTCTGTTATCTGAGAGAACCCGATACTTCAAATCTATTACCCCGCCTCCTTCTTGTGCTTTGACAGTAAAAGTTTTGTTGCTATCACTACCATCTACTCGAAGCGGCAAATACCCATCAATGTCCGGGCTTCGGTACGCGGTATAGTGTTCCTGTCTTTCCTTGTCATAACCGAGAACAAAAATCCGATCAAACTCGGAAGGACGCTTGTTTCCTGTTTCTCCGCCACTGCTTTTTTCCAAAATAACCCAACTGCCCGGGCGTGCTTCCTTCGCTGTATCCTTCCCGTTCGCGGCATTACGAAAAGTTTCGTCAGGAACGTCGTCCAATCTGTGCCACGCCACGAACTCGCGCCCCGTGCGGTAGAAAATAATGTCACTCGGAACCGTTAACTCAACCTGTTTGCCGTATACCCATCCCGAAGGTGAAGGCGAGATTGATCTAGGTAGGCGCACCTTGTACCAAAGCTCACTGCTTTCAAGTTCTTTAGGCTCGATGGCTTCCCTACCCTTTTTGTTACGCTGTTGAGCTACACCTCTCGGAGCGTCGTCGCTTTCAGTAACTTCCGATACCTTTGTGATAGGCACATGCTTCCATCCGACAATATCAAACTTAGCCCCGCTCTCAAGTTTCATCAAAATGTTATCGCTAACCGAGCGGTCCGGCGAAAGCCTGATATTTGTGCTGGCGCGAAGTTGGCCGGAAGCTTGGGCGGGAATGCTTTCATCTTCTTTCGCTAACTGAACTGAGCGATCCAGCATATCCTGCAGTAGAACATTGCGTTCTTCGATCCAGCCCTCCGTGGTTTCGGCGTCGCGTGTGCGCACGTGCAGCCACTTCTCCCCCTCGGCTGTTGTTGAACTTAAAATCTCAAGGACATCTCCGCGCACCACCTCTTTTAAGTCCGCCGCCACGATAGCGGTTGAGCTTCGAACCTGCGCACGACGAGCGATCACCACGCCTGTCTCGTCCGGCGCGGTGAACGTGTGGCAACCGCTCAGTGAGGCGATAAAAACTGTCGGTAACAGCCAGCTTATATGTTTCATAATTACTCGCTAATATCTCTCAACGGCTAAACCATCCAATACGAAGGACTCAAGGCTGAGCACTGTATCCTAACCCGGCCAACACGTGTCGTTGTGCGCGGCTCAACGACTCCGCAACAGAAACGTGAGTCCGCGCCCCGAAACGGTTTGCCAAGAGGCCAAACGACTGAACAGATACCGGCAGATCAATGCTCATCGAACTTTCTATGTGCCGTGTTGTGAACTCGGTCATTCCGGGCATGCTCTCTAAAGTCTCGATGACGACCAGATTCCCTTCCCGTCGCTCGCCATCTTGGACAGAGTGCTGGAGTAACTTACGGTAGATGTCATCCATCGATTTTGTTCCCTGCGTTTGTTGCCTCAAAGTCAGGTCGTAGAGGAAAGCGACAAGCATCCCTTTGTTGTAGATCAGCGCCTCCGCGCCCGTCCAACGACGACGCGACGCATCAACCAGCGAGAGTTGTCCGAGACGTTCCGCGGCGAAGTAACCATCGTAAGCACGACCGAGAGCTTTCAAGTAATCATGGAAATTCAAATAACCGAGTCTCATCGCGACGCGCATTGCCTGGTATAACGTAAACCCCTCGTAGAACCAATCATAATCGCCACTCAAAGCGAGGTCGTTCGGCACCCACAAGTGAAGTAACTCATGCGCTAACGGTGTGCTTAATTGCGCCAGCGCAACATTCTTCGAAGCCGCGCGACCGGCCAACAGAAAGATGGTCGCACCGCGCGTCTCGGCGCTCCACTCGGAGCTTGCCGCCGGATGCGGAAACGGCGCGACGACGGTTAATACGTTTCTCCGTGGTCGTCTCCCAATCACCCTGCGGTGCTCCCTGAAAAGATTCATCGCCAATCTCGCCGCGTCTCCATCATCAAACGCCCACGCACCAATCGTGGCGAACAGAAAACTGAAATCACCGTCGCGATAGCTTCGCTCACGCAGATTTTCGCCGACAAAAAAAAGCACTTGTTCGGGATCGCTCACCTCGTAGACGTTGTGAGACGTTCTTTGCTCCGTTGACGAGACGCCCCAGTTCGCCGGTAGCTTTAATCTCACCCTCGCTTTAGTCAAATTTTGAACTGGCAACAAGTCTCCAAGCATCAGCACCCCATACCTGGCAGAGAGCCACGAAACGTGGGCCGCGGCGGCGTTCGCGGTGGGTGGGTCGAGTCTTATTTCGTAACGGTATCCGAAGGCCTTTGCTTCGGATTTGTATTCACCGGGCGTGAGATTTCTGACAACGACGCTGGCACCGTGATCGTCAATGAGTGACAACTCGCTGATTCTTTCACCGAGTCCGGACACGCCGGCATGAACATTGCGAAACGACCAGTCCTTCGCCCCCGCCGACAATCGACCTTCGATAATGATACGTGAAGAGTTCTGTGAATTGATGCTGATCTGCACGTCATGAGTCTGAGCTTTCGCCGTCAAGCCTCCACAGAGCACCCAAACGGCGCATGTCAGAAGAATCGCTGAAACGTGCGCGCCTCCCGTCCGCTGGCCGACCGTGGATATCAATGTGGGAATTATCTTTGCCAAGATGAGTATTGCTGAATAATTGTTTGGTACTGCTTGTTATAAATAAACCGGGTCGGTCTAGCGATTCGATTTGTCGGAGAGATTATTGACTTGCCCATCAACAGTAATTTACCGACGTGTGCGGTTACGGTCAACAGGACAATGACGTGGGCCGCCCTAATCATCCACAGACAGCGCGCCGCCTAGAACGCGTTCCCGTTAAGACTTCCGAATAATGCGGCCCCTTAAAATGTGTCAGTTCAGGGCGTCGAGCGCCCGTTGACAGCCCTTTTTGGCATCGATAGAATGTTACCCATCGCGGTTGCTTCCACGAAAAGCCTTAACGGGTCAGAGGAATCCGGTGTGAGTTTAATAAAAGTAATCATCATCACTCTCGCAGTCATTCTGAGCATTCTGTTCTTCGGTCGGCTGTTGTTTTAAGCCTTGTGAGACTTGCGGCGGCATGACTTTCTTTCGCGTAGCGACTCCCGCCCGGCCACTTCGTTTGCGCTCCGGCATATTTTTCCCTCTCCAACTTTTCTTCGCTTTGTCATTTTCATTGGTGCTGACGTTTGGCACATTCGCGCAGGATTCGGAAATCGCTCCGCCCGACGAAGTCATTAAAATCAACACAGACCTAGTGACCGTCCCTGTCGTGGTTGCTGACGAGCGGGGGCGGCGCGTCTCCGGTTTTGGTGAAGGCGATTTTGCGATTAGCGACGAAGGGCGATTGGTGAAGTTGGCTTACTTCGCGACTGGCGCTGAGCGAGTAGCACTAACATTTCTGCTGGACGCTTCGGGCAGCGCCGTCGACATCGTCGCGCGGCAGAGTGAAACGGCGCGAGCGCTTGTTTCGCGTTTCGGGAGCAGATCGCGCGTCGCCGTCTTTCATTTTCGTGAACGGCCTGAACTCGTCGTCCCGTTCACCGACGACCCGCTCGTGGCAGTCGCCGGCTTCGACATCCCGGTGCGACCGAATCGTCGCACGGCAATCTTCGACGCGGCGCTCGCGGCGGTGCGCTCCTTCGAATCGAAAACCAGTCATCCGACTGAGCGGCGGATAGTGATTGTGATAAGCGACGGTCTTGATACGGCGAGCACTGTGCCCGCATCGCTCGCCATCGGCGAAGCCGAAGCACGGGGAGTATCTTTCTACGTCATCCACCTTCCGCTTTACACGCCGCGCGATGGAAGACTCGTCGCGCGTCCGACCGCGAAGGGATTCCGCCAACTCGCAGAGCAAACCGGCGGGCGATTTTTCACGGTCGGTAATGCTCAGACATCGCTCGATCCGAATGCTCGGTACGACCTGGGGCCGATCTTCAGCGCCATCGCCGACGACTTGCAGGGCCAATACCTGCTCGGTTACTACCTGGATTCAACGTTACGTCATCAAGGGTCGCGCCGTGTTCAGGTCAATCTTGTACCTCCGCGTAAAAGCAAGTTGCGCGTGCGCGTACTGCGCGAGTGGTACGAATTACGTGACCGGTGATTTTGGTGTTAAATTCTTTCTCGATTGATCTCGGCAGTTTCTATCTTGAACTCCCCAAGCGGTATTGATTCGTCAACTATGAATGAGCAAAACGGGCAGGCACTCCGGTTAATTCGGCGCGCGCTTCTGAGCGTTTCGGACAAGACCGGCGTGGTGGAATTTGCGCGCGACTTAAGTAGTTTCAGCATTGAGTTGTTGAGCACAGGCGGCACGGCGAAGGCGCTACGTGACGCCGGAATCGCGGTGCGCGACGTGTCGGAAGTGACCGGCTTTCCCGAAATGCTGGACGGGCGCGTCAAGACTCTGCATCCGCGCATTCACGGCGGACTGCTCGCTGTCCGCGACGACGCCGATCACATGAAGGCACTCAACGCGCATGGCATCGAGCCGATTGATATGGTCGTCATCAACCTTTACCCGTTCGAGCAGACCATCACTCGCGAGAACGTAACGCTCGAAGAGGCGATTGAGCAGATCGACATCGGCGGCCCGGCGATGATTCGTTCGGCGGCGAAAAACTTCAGAGACGTGGCCGCCGTCGTATCTTCTTTTTTCTATCCTCGACTGCTTGAAGAAATGAATCGCACACACGGCTCGCTCTCGCTTGCGACGCGGGCCGAATTAGCATGGCGCGCTTTCAAACATACGAGCAGTTACGATACGAAGGTTTTCAGCTTTCTCGGAAGAACCGCGGCGCCTGAAAGCATTGGGCGGCGTCCTGACGACGCGATGAGTGGGATCAGAGTTGCGACGAACGATCAAGCTGAGACGGACGCAGCAGCCAGTGCATTGGGCGATCAACTCCACCAGCACTTCAATATTATTCTGAATAAAGTTTCTGACCTACGTTACGGCGAGAACCCGCATCAGCAAGCCGCGCTCTATGCCACTGCTTTTGACGGTGAGGCGGAGCGTGACGGAATCGCTCATGCCGAACTTCTGTCCGGCAAGGAAATGTCATTTAACAACTACGTCGATTCGGACGCCGCGTGGCAACTCGTGTGCGATTTCGACGGCATGGCGTGCGCGATCATCAAACACATGAACCCGTCGGGCGTCGGACTCGGCGTGTCGCTTGAAGACGCTTACCGGCGCGCGCTGGCGACCGACCCGGTCTCGGCGTTCGGCGGGATCGTCGCTTTTAATCAAACGGTTGATGCGTCCGCAGCGCGCGCTGTCGTCGAGATTTTCACCGAGGTGGTCGTCGCTCCCGACTATGAACAGGCTGCCGTTGAAGTGTTGAAGACAAAAAAGAATCTGCGCATCCTCCGCGTCAGCGACGCCCGGCAAATTGGGGGGATGGACTTCAAACGAATCACCGGCGGAATGCTCGTCCAAACGCGCGACACTCATCGACTGACGCGCGACGAACTTAAAGTAGTCAGCGCACGCGCACCTTCCGAACAGGAGACGGCCTCTCTGTTGTTCGCGTGGACGGTTTGTAAGCATACCAAGTCGAACGCCATCGTGTACGCGCGCGACGGGCAGACAGTCGGTGTCGGCGCGGGCCAGATGTCGCGCGTCGATTCGGTGCGTATCGGCGCGATGCGCGCGCAACTCCCAATCGCCGGTTCGGTGCTCGCCTCCGATGCCTTCTTCCCTTTCCGTGATGGCGTGGATGAAGCGGCACGGCACGGCATCACCGCGATTATCCAACCCGGCGGTTCGGTGCGCGACCCCGAAGTGATTGCCGCCGCCGACGAATACGGATTGGCGATGGTCTTGACGGGGATACGTCACTTTAGACATTGAGTGAATCTTCGGGTTCGCATATTTTCTGAGGATAATAATCAGAGAGTGATACACGCATCTGAACCCGCTTGCTTGCTTGCCCTCGCACGCCGTCATCGCTGATACTTGCCTTACGCACTGACGCTTCTCTGAATGGTCTTCCCGGAACGCTGTGCCCGACTTTCGCACTGTTTAAAGGAAACACACAGAACATGGCAGATTTTGAATCTAGCAACGGTCAAAACGGGTCGATGGCGGTACGCTGCCGTTACTGCGGTCAATTGAATCAAACGCGCGCCGATGGCGGACAGCCAAAATGCGGGCGCTGTCGTCTGCTGCTCTCAGACGAACCGCACAAAAAATTCGCTGACCTCGACAAGCACGAGTACGTCCATCCGTCAGACAGCCGCGCACTCGCCGCTCTACGCGCGATTCCCGGCATCGATGTCGCGGTTAAAAAGCTGCTGGCCGTCACCGGCGAGTCTGCCATCCACGTCATCTTTATGGCGAGCGCGGTGCGCGTTACGCCGTTCCAATGTCCGGATTTGCACGCTAAGCTGCAAGTTGCCTGCACCACACTCGGCGTCGACATGCCGGAGTTGTATGTCCAACAGAATCCGGTCGTCAACGCCTTCACCGGCGGCGTCGAGCGGCCGGTGATTGTGCTGCACTCGTCGCTGCTCGAACGCCTTACAGACGAAGAAGTTCTCGCCGTCATCGCCCACGAAGTCGGACACATCCACGCCGAGCACGTTCTCTACTTGACGGTGGCGCGCCTGCTCGAAGCGCTGGCGAACGTCGCCCTCACGGCGGCTCCGGTGGCCGCGCTCGTCGCCCAACTGCTTTCGGGGACGATGCGCGCGGCGCTGCTCGCGTGGGCACGGCGCGCCGAGTTGTCGTGCGACCGCGCAGCGCTGCTGGTGACCCAGGACGC
Organism: Acidobacteriota bacterium; assembly: GCA_030859785.1. Taxonomy (GTDB): domain Bacteria; phylum Acidobacteriota; class Blastocatellia; order Pyrinomonadales; family Pyrinomonadaceae; genus JACDEG01. The sequence goes on along the minus strand of JALZJL010000223.1, from coordinate 3,374 downwards.
CGACGTCATCGGGCGCACCATGATGAAACTGTGCGGCGGCACGTTCGCTTCCAAAGTTGACTACGATCAGTTCTTACAGCAGGCGCGCGACTTTCAAAAAGGGTACGACGAAAAAGCGCTCGACCGCTTCTGGGCCGACATCATCGCTTCCGGGCTAACACATCCCTTCCCGATCTGGCGCGTGTCAGAAATTCTGAAGTGGGTTGACAGCGGCGAGTATCAGCGCCTGATGAGCGGGACGGCGGAGAGCGCCGCAGGTCAAAGCGTGGCTGCGTAACTTCAAACAAACGACATGCTGCAAAACAAAAATGGTATCGTCTTCGGTGTCGCCAATAAGCGGTCGATTGCCTGGGCGTCGGCGCAGGCCCTGTTAGACGCGGGCGCGAAAGTGGCGTTCACTTATCAGAACGAGCGTCTGAGAGAGAATGTCGAGGGTCTGACGGCTGGGATTGAGAATACGCTGCTCGTTCAGTGCGACGTCGTGAAGCCTGACGAAGTGACTGAAGCTTTTGCGCGTTTCAAGCAACAATACGGGCGGCTCGACTTTCTCGTGCATAGCCTCGCGTTCGCACCGCGCGAGGCGCTCGAAGGTGAATACGTCAACACTTCGCGTGAAGCCTTCCTGACCGCGCTCGACATCAGCGCATACTCGCTCGCGGAGTTAGCCCGCGCCGCCGCGCCACTGATGACCGAAGGCGGCAGCATCGTTTCGATGACCTATTACGGCGCGGAGAAGGTGGTGCCGAATTACAACGTGATGGGCATCGCGAAGGCCGCGCTCGAAGCCAGCACGCGCTACCTCGCCGCCGACCTCGGCAAACACAACATCCGCGTCAACGCGATCAGCGCCGGGCCGATCAATACACTCGCCGCGCGCGGCGTCGGCAACCTCAGTTCGATGCTCAAGCACCACGCCGACCGCGCCCCCTTACGCCGCAACGTCGAGGCTCGCGAGGTCGGCAACGCGGCCCTCTTTCTGTGCGGCCCACTCTCCTCAGCCATCACCGGCGAAGTGCTCCACGTCGATTGCGGCTATAACATCATGGCCTTTTGAAAACTCTGGAGTCCAAGACAGTTTTTCCGACTCACCACTCCAGACTTCGGGCTCCAGACTCAAGACCCTTTTATGGATGAAATAGATGCCAAAGAGCAGACCGCACGTCCGGTGACGCAAGACGAGCAACTGCTTGAGACGCCGCGACAGCAGGACGAGTTTACGCACACAGACACGTGGCGCGTGTTCCGCATCATGGGTGAATTCGTCGAAGGCTTCGACGACCTCGCAACGGTGATGCGCGGCGTTTCCATCTTCGGCTCGGCGCGCACCTCGCCAGACGACCCGCAATACGCCGCGGCGCGCGAGACGGCGGCGTTGCTTGTGCAGGCTGGCTTCGCGGTCATCACCGGCGGCGGCCCCGGCATCATGGAGGCGGCCAATCGCGGCGCGTTCGAAGTGGGCGGCGTCTCTATCGGATGCAACATCGAGTTGCCGTTTGAACAAAGGCCGAATCCGTATCAGACGCGCACGTTGGTCTTCAAATACTTCTTCGTGCGCAAGACGATGTTCGTCAAATACAGCACCGCCTTCATCATCTTCCCCGGCGGCTTCGGCACGCTCGACGAGTTGTTCGAGGCGCTGACTTTGATTCAAACAGGCAAGATCAAAAACTTCCCGGTCGTGCTGTTCGGTTCGGCATTTTGGGGCGGGATGATCGACTGGATTCGTGAGGTGATGCTGGTTGAAAATAAAATAGACGAGCACGACATGCGACTGCTGCATATCACCGACTCGCCAGCCGAAGCGGTCGAGATTGTTGTCAGAAGCCAGGACTCGCTGCGCAAGCTGAACAAGAGAGTGACCTATGATTATTGACGGGCGCAGCGTCTGTTTCCGCACAACGCTTAGACCACGCTACCTGTTCCCGCCGACGAAGCCCGCTCCACAGGTTGTACGCCGCGGCGCTGTAACACCGACCCGGTGAGCCATTCAAGGTACGGAATTGAAACCGAGTTGACCGGCAGCGCGATGATCTCCGGCGTTTCGTAGCTGTGGAGCGCGCGCACTTCCCGCTCCAACTCGGCGAAGCAGGCGACAGTGGTCTTCGCCAGCAACAAGACCTCCGGCGCACGCAGCACTTCTCCCTCCCAGCGATAGATCGATTCCATCTCCGGCATCACCTGCACACATGCGGCGAGTCGCGCACCGACCAACATCTGGGCGATTCGCACCGCCTCCTCGCGGCTCGCGGCGGTCATCAATACCACCACGACGGCCTCTGCATCACTTGCATCATTCATTGCCATCCTCTACCTTCATCAGCAGCCGAACTCGGAATAACAGATCGCGAAAACTAAACCGAAACACACAGGATTGGTAAGAAGGGGTATTAGCGTCCATCTTTCCACATTGTCTTATCCTCGAAACTTACTGACGCGATTTTCATTTCGATTACACTCATCACTACACCTAAACCCTCACTAGGCTGCTTCTGCTCAACGAACTGCTTGATTTCATTATATTCTGCTTCAGAGAGTTTGAAGCTCGCCGTTTTACCAGGCATTAGGAGTTCCGGCTCACCATTAACATTTTGTGCATCTGGCTTCTGACCATATCGAAACTTGTAAACCCTCTCATCTTTCGAATTACCAAGTCCGTGAAAATCAAGCTCAACCTCTATGCAGACAATCGGTTTGTCTGAGGAATTTTTCATACTCCAAGATAAATCCTTCAACCAATCCTCATCGGCGACAAACGGTTTATCAGCAATGATGATCTCGCCCGCAAATTTCAACTCAAATTTGACTGGCTGCTGATCGCCATCAGACCATAAGTGAACAACTCTCAATTGCGTCTGCCTTAGCACAACAGGTGTAGTCAGCAGACATATGAAGATCATCGCAAGCACTCGTTGCATAACAAATTTCGTGTTTTCGATCATGGTAATCCTTCCTGGAGACGTACTGTATACGAGCACCAACCAGTGGCCTAACCACTTCTTCAACGCCCGACCCTTACGTTCTAATCGTCATCTGGCTGATTCGGATTTATCATCCATTGTTTCTTCGCCCTCATCTTCTGCGATAGTCGTTCCCGTTAATGGCGTCATGTCACTACCGAAGAACGAGTCGTAGACTTCCCGCGCGCGGTCGTAGTCGCGCTCATCGACGAGCACCGTGGCACCGAGAGCGGTCGCCGACAGTAGCGACGAGAAAGCATCCATCCCACCGGATTGAATCGCCGCGCGGATGCCGTTCTGCGTCAGGATGTCATGTACCATCTCGGCCTCCGCTGGAAGGCCGACGCTGTGCAGTGACACGAATCGCGCCTCGCTGTGATCGTGAATGGTATTCTCTGAGGTCAAACGCGCGACCAA
>JALZJL010000102.1 GCA_030859785.1 Acidobacteriota bacterium | reverse complement strand
GGGGCCGGGTCACCCCGTCCGCATCACCGGCACCGACAGAGAAGGCCCCGCGACCGCGCTCAAGGCGGGCGACGAATTCTTAGCGATCAACGGCATTACACCCGCCGAAGACCCGGAGATCATGGGTCTCGCCAACCGCGTCCCTCCCGGAACAACCTTTCTGATGACCGTGCGGCGCGACAACCAGGAACTGGTCATTCCGATCACCACAGTCGAGAAGCCCGCGCGGCGCGACCACTTCGGAATGACTTACATCTTTATTCAACTAATCTTCCTGATTACGGGTCTGGCCGTTTTTCTGCTCAAACCTGATAACCGGCAAGCGTGGTTGCTGGCTTTGATGCTGGGGACGTTCATCGGTTTGAGCACCTCGTCGCTGCCGCTGGCGGTGCTGGGGCATGGGGTGGTGTTCCTTGTCGCTTTCGCCAAAATCCTATCCCTCTGGTCTCTGCCGCTCTTCGTCCGTTTCTTCCTCAACTTCCCGGAGCGTTCGCCGATCCTGCGGCGTTGGCCGAAGCTGGAAGCCCACCTTAACTGGCCGTTCTATCTGTTTGTGCTGCCTTACTTCGGCGGGGTCAGGCTGCCACCCTACCTGAAAGCCTGGTATTTCAGCCTCCCGCCGATCAACTGGTTAACCATCCATGCTTGGTCCGGCTTGTCAATGCCGGTTTTGGCGGGGTATCTGGCTGCCGGGCTGGTCTGTCTGGTTGTGAACTACCGCGTAGTCAACCGGAACGCGCGGCGTCGTTTGCACGTCATTGTGATCGGCAGCGGGGCGGCGGTCCTAACTCTGTTGCTGGTAATCGCCTCAGAATTCCTGGGGTTGCAGGATCGAATGCCGGGATTGTCTAGATGGTTGGTAATCGGCATGTTCATCACCCTGCCTTTCATCCCGCTGTCGTTCGCCTACGCCATCATCCGTCACAAGGTCATCCCTATCAGCCTGATCATCCGGCGCAGCGCGCGTTACGTGCTGGTGTCGCGCGGCTCGGCGGTGCTGGTGATCGCGGGCGTCTGCGTGGTGACGTTCTTTGTGACGGACGCCTTGTTCAGGTACGTGAAGCCTTCGAGCGGGCGCGTGGTCGGCATCATCTCCGCCGTGCTGGCGATCATTGTCTGGAATATGGCGTACTCATTTCACCGACGGGTGATCGCGCCGCTGATTGATCGTCATTTCTTCCGCGAATCTTATGACGCTCGACAAATCCTCGCCGAACTGTCGCAATCCGTCCGCTCGACAACCGATACCGGACAACTGCTCGAACTAATCTGCACGAGAATTCAGAAGGCGCTGCACGTCGAAAACGTGACGGTCTTCCTGCGCGATGAGGCGTCAGGAGATTATGCGAGTGCAGTTTCGTTTGATCATCAATCGAATGGGAAGCCCGCCATCTCCTCACAAAACGATGTGCGTTTGCCCGCCGATGCTTATGTGATCCGGCGGCTGAGTGAATCGGGCGAGCCGCTGAACGCTGATCTCCGCGACCCGAACTCCTCGCTGCATCAGCGGCTGACGGCGGGCGGTAACGGATCGTCGCTGTCTGAAAAAGAGATTCTGGAAAAACTGAACACGGCTCTGCTACTGCCGCTCGCGGCCAAGGATCGTATGCTCGGTCTGATCTCGCTCGGCCCGCGACTTGGTGATCAGCCGTTTTCACGTGAAGACGAGCAGATGCTGATGAGCGTTGTCGGACAGACGACCTTCGCCATCGAAAACACACGCCTGATCAAACACATGATCGAGGATGAGCGCCGCCGCCAGGAACTCGAAGCCGAAAACGAGCAGCGGGCAAAGGAACTGGAGGACGCCCGTCAGTTGCAGCTTTCGATGTTGCCGAAGAAAGTGCCGCAACTTCCCGGTTTAGAGATTGCAGCGTATATGAAGACCGCGACGGAAGTCGGCGGCGACTATTATGACTTTCATGTTGGTAATGACGGGACATTAACAGTAGCACTTGGCGACGCCACCGGACACGGATTGAAAGCCGGGACGATGGTGACGGCTGCCAAGAGCTTGTTTGAAGCGTTCGCGCAACAACCCGACCTCACCCACATATTTCGGCAAACGAGTTGCGCACTCAAGCGGATGAATCTGCGCTCGCTGTTTATGTCGATGACAATGTTGAAAGTAAAAGACAATCAGTTGACGGTGAGTATGGCCGGAATGCCGCCCGTGTTGATCTACCGTGCGGCGAGCGGCATGGTTGAAGAAATCGCGATTCGAGGTATGCCGTTGGGAAGCATCACAAACTTCGCCTACCAACAACGGGAATTAGAGCTCGGCGCTGGCGACGCGGTGATATTGATGAGCGACGGCTTCCCGGAAATGTTCAATGAGGATGGCGAAATGCTCGACTACCAGAGGGCGAAGACGATGCTCGAAGAAGTCGCACATCAATCTCCGCAAGAGATCATCCATCATTTCGTGCGTACCGGAGAAGCGTGGGCTGGAGTGAGGCCGGCGGATGATGATGTGACATTCGTGGTGCTGAAAGTCAGAGACGGAACGAGGGAATTGCAGCCCGCGTGATGAGGTTTGACGAATGCCAAGAGGTACTTGATGGCGTCGATTAACTACGAGGCAGTAGCAATGATAAGGCTGCCTGACATTGAATTTCGCGTCAGGCAGCCTTCTGAGTTTGCCGAATCAGCTTGGAAGCTTACGGAGTAGTGCCCGGTTGTGCCGTCGGGGCGGTGTCTTCGGGTCGCCGTCTCAGCTTCGGTGGTTCATTGGACTTTTCTTCGGACGGAGTTTGACTATCGGTCGTCGTGGCCGGCTCGTCCGGCGCAGGCTTACGGCGCTTCAACGTCGGGCGTCCGGGCGTCCCGTCATCTTTACCACCGATGTCGCCGACCGTCGTGGCGCGCGCGTTCGACAGACGCAACAGACGCGCTTTGACGCGCTGAAACTCAGAGGTGCTGATGACGTATTCCTCAAGGTCAGGGAACCGTGCAACCAGGACGCGCGAGGCTTGCATGCGGTCGGCGGATTGCGGGTGCGTCGCGAACAGCTTTGACAGAAAACCGGGTTTCTTTTTGTTCTTCGCCGCCAACTTCTCAAACATCGTCGACATCCCGTTCGGGTCATAGCCGGCGGCATACAAATACTGCACGCCGAGCCGGTCGGCCTCTTCCTCCGCGCCACGATTAAATTTCAAAAAGCCGAAGCCGAGGCCAAGATTCGTAGCATCGAGCAGGATCGGCGGTACACCGAGCAGAATGCCGGCGATCATGCCGTACTGCGCGAGGTTGGCTTTCGTCATCGTCTCGACAGTGTGTCGCGCGGCGACGTGCGCTATTTCATGCGCCATCACGCCCGCTACCTCCGCTTCATTGTCCGCCGCGAGGAGCAAACCCTTATTGACGTAGAAGAAGCCGCCGGGTAATGCGAAGGCGTTCGCCTCGTCGGAATCGACGACTTTAATTGTGAACGGAATCTTCGCGTCGGAATGCAGGACGACGTTCTGGCCGACACGGTTGACATATTCGGTGATCACCGGATCGTCAATTAATTTGACCTGCCGCTCGACCTCCGCCGCGTATTGGCGACCCATCGCGACTTCTTTTTCAAGCGAGGTGCTCATCTTCGCAATGATGCCGGAGTTGATATTCCGTTTGCCAATCAGACGCGGGTCTTCCTTTTCGGAAAGCTTACCGACCGAAACCGGCTTCACCTCCGCGACTTTCTTGTCTTTGTCAGAAGAAGCCGATTGCTTGGCTTGAGGTTTTTGGGGACTAGCAGTCTGTCCGGATGGCGCCGTTTGCGGCGCGGCGGTGAGCGAAACCGTCCACAAACTGATGACGAGCATCAGTGCCGGAGCGGTGCGGGAGAAGCGTCTGAACATAGCGAAATTCTCCAAAGTTCTGTGTTGTGCGTCTGTGGCCTGATCGCGAAAAACGCTCCGGACTTAACTTTGCCGAAGGTCGCTGCTTTTCGCAAATGGCCGAAGCCGCTATCGACGAGTAGTCTCGCGGCATAAAGATTTAACCGAATCGTTTTGGGCGCGCGCCGCTGGACGGTTGGGGGAATCGACTTCCTAATCCGGAGTGCGCCGCGTGCGAAGCTTTGATGCGCTCGCAAGTTCAAGAGGTTGCGCCGCGTCGGGCCGCAAGTTTCGGCGCCCATCCGCTGGTAGAAATAACTCTTGGTGCTTCCTCTCGCGGCGGCCGATTGGCTCCGCATTATAGCAGCAAACGTCGCGCAAAAGCCTAACGATTGCGCCTGTCCGACGTGCATGCTACAGTCTCTTTCGGCCCCTCCCACCCCACCGAAACGAAATCACCACACAAGCACTTAACGAAGCCTCGATGATTGCATGAAACGCCCGCAAGAAAAGATCAAAGACCTGGTCGAGTTACAGGTCTTCGACGAAGTGCAGAACGTCGCCGCCGATCCGGTGCGTGCCGTCGCCGCGTACCGGTTCACCGACGTGACCTCAGACCTGCTTGCCCGCTGGCTCGACGCGCTGGCCGACCAACCGCGCGGACGTGGGACGGCGCGGGCGCTGGCCGGGTCGCGCGGTGTCGGTAAGAGCCACACGCTGACCGTCTTCGGCGCGCTGGTGGCTGTGCCGGAATTGCGCGCGACGATCACCGAGCCGCACGTCGCGACCAGCGCGCGCCGGCTAATGGGCCAACGCTATTTGATGGTGCGCGTCGAACGTGGCACGCGCCCGACTTTGACTGAGGAACTCTGTGTCGCGTTCACAGCGACCTTCGGCGGGAGCGAATTGCAATGGGGCAACGAGCCGGGGGCGATGCTGGCCGTAGCCGCTTCGCGTGCGCTTGACGCCACGCTCGTACTGGTAATCGACACCAGCTTCGGGCGCGAGGCGCGCGTCGACCGCGATGACGGCCCTTTCTTGAGTGAACTCGCCGTGGCTGCGCGCAACGTCAATGCCTTCGTCGCGCTTGCGCTGGACGACGACATCGCCGACGCCAACGGCATCAACGCGCGTCTCGTCGCCACCTACCAGGTTGATTACCTCGACCCGGAGCACCTCTACCGCATCGTCGATCTTTTTCTGCTACGCAAAAGCAAGGACGCGCGCGCTGCACTCCACGACATCTATCTGACGCTGCGCGCGACGGTGCCTGGTTTTAACTGGAGCGAGCCGCGCTTTACGGCACTCTACCCGGTGCATCCGTTGATTGCCGACATCGCCGCCAAGGTGCGGCTCTACGCGCCGACGTTCGCCTTCCTGCCGTTTGCGTCCGCCTCGTCGGTGCGCGCGGTGGGACGCCCGGCTTTGTCGCTGATCCTGCTGGATGAGGTCTTTGACCGCGCGGAGTACGATTTGCGTAAGTCCAAGAAGCTACAAGAGGCGTTCACGACATACGACGAGTTAGCGACGAAGGGCATGCAGCAGTTCCCTGTGATGCAGCGCCTTCAGGCGAAGCTGATTCTCAAAAGCCTCTTTATCCTTTCGCTCGACGGGCATGGCGCGACGGCGAGCGACCTGTGCGCGGCGCTGCTGCTGACCGACCCCGTCTCGCCGGCGCAAGCAACGGAGCGGGTCGACGAAGTACTGTTGCGCTTCGCCGAAGTCGCCCCCCCGGATGTGTGGGAGCGGGTCGCCGACGAGGCGGCGGCGCGTTACCGTTTTCTGATTCGCTCGTCAGTGTCGTTCGACAGCGCGCTGGAGGCGAGTGTCAAGCAGTTGGCAATCGATGATGCGACGCTCGACGAAGTTCTGGGAACCGCCGCGCACACTCGTTTTGAAGACTGGCCGTTCGTCGCGAGCATCGAAGCGGAGACGGCGGCGGCGCCCTTTCACGTGGCATGGCGGGGCAGCGAGCGACCTGGACGCATGTTCGAGCGCGCCCCTTTTTCCACGTCTCAACTGAACGACGCCCGCGCGATTGACTGGCAGATCAATCTGCTCGCGCCCAGCAGCAACAGCAACGGCAGCCATCACGACGGCGACGAAGCGGCCAACACTCAACCGACGCCGCCATCATTGCCGAACAGCGACGACACGCCGTTCATTAATATCTTCTGGCAGCCCGCCGCATTGAATCATGAGGAGTCGCTTGCGCTGCGCCGGCTTCATGCGCTACGCACGGACTCCTCACTGGTCGCAAAGTTCGGCGAAACGGCGCGTGCCGTGATGGGCGCGTTGACGGCGCAGTGCGAACGCATCTGGACGCGCGTCTTGATGAGCGACGGGCACATGATTTTCAACGGGGTGGCCCATTCCTTCACCGACGAAGCGCTCGCCGCGCCGATGCTCAGCGGCGCGCTCGCCGACTTCTTCGCGCCGTTGTTCGACAAGCACTTCTCCCAGCACCCGGCGTTCGAAGAGACGCTCAGCGAGGTCGAGACCGCGCGCTTGATCGAAGTTTTTTTCGGCGGCGCGAACTCTGCCGAACCGGACATGCAGCGGTTGATCGGCCTGTTCGCTATGCCGCTCGGCCTGGCTGGGCGGCGCGGTGAAATCTACACGACCGAATTAGTGGATGAAGCACCGGCGCCGCGGTGGGTCACGGACGTGCTGGCCCTGACCGATGCCGCCGACGGCAAAACAGTCCCGCTCGAAGTCGTCAGCCGCGCACTCAGGCGCAAGCCCTACGGACTGCTGCGCGAGGCGCAACACCTGGTGCTCGCTGCGCTCGTCGCGCGTCGGCGCGTGCAGCTTGTGACGGTGGTCGGCGAATCCATTACGCGCCGCGCCCAGGGCCGCTCCATCATCTGGGATCAGATCGCCGGCGTGGGCCGCGCCGCCGTCACTCATCACAGCACCGAAGAACTGATGGCGTGGGCGCGCCTGCTGACCGGCAATCAGGCGTTGAGTGCGGGCGACGCGACGCAGTCACCCGAATCGATTCGTGTCGCCCTCGCAACGTGGCTTGACACGTGGCACGAACAGCGTGTGCTGGAAAAAACCGACGCGTTGCCAGACGCCAGCCTGACGGTGCGCGCGTGGAGTTTGGCGACCGCGGTGCGCAAAACATTCGGCGTAGCGGCACAGGCGATTGAAGCGGCCCTCGCCGATGAGTTGTCATTGGAAGAAGGGTTGCAGCGTGTGGTGGACGCCTTCGCCGACTCAATCGAAACTTTTGCTCGCACCTCGCGGCAACTCGTCGACCTGACAACTTACAGTTTCGGGATTGCAGAGCGAGAGCGCGCCCACGCTTATCTTGCCACCGCCGAGCCGACCGGCGAAGCGTTAATTGAAAACGCGCGGCGTGAACTGCTGTCCATCGCCGCCGACCCACATAGCTTATTTGATGACGGGCGGCGCAAGCGATTCGAACTTCTGTGGCACGAGTTCCAGGGGCGTTACGTCGAGCACTATGCGACGGTGCATGACCGGACGGTGGGCGGCGCTAGTGATCGTCAACCACTCGACGCTCTATTGCGCGGCAGAGATTGGCGTGAGTTCGAAGCACTGTCGCAACTATCCGTCGTCAACCGCCAAAACTGGGCGGACGCCGAAGAGCTTTTGAAGCGCGTCGAACATTCACGGTGCGATCTGCCGGTGCGACAGGTGCTCGTCGAGCGCTCCACTTGCCTGTGCTCGTTTCACCTCACCGATGCTGCGCGATACGCGTCTCTATCGCAAGAGCTTGAAGACATCGCCGAACTGGGCCGCGCCGCCAGTCGCCGCACGCTGTCGCTGTTTAGCAAGCAACTAAGCCGTCCGCTCGGCGCGCTCGCCGACCATCAAATCATCGACGCCGCAACCACCGACCGCGCGCGTGCCCTCTCCGACGCCTTCGCGCGCGGAGCGGTGCCAGAGCGTCTCTCATATGGAGACGTTCGGTTGCTTGAGCGCGCGATTGAATCGATTGACGCGCCTTCTCCGGTGCGCGTGCGTCTACCGACCGAAGGTTGCGGGCTGCTGACGCGTGAAGAGTTGTCGGCCCGCCTGCGACAGTGGCTCGATGATCTGCCGCAACACGGCGCGCCGGTCGAAATTATCAGCGAAGGCGACGGTCATGGCGCGTGATAAAGAAGCGTCTGGCAAGAGCGCGCAGGGGCGTAAAAGATTCACCAAATCCCCCACCCCGATGCGCGGCGAATCAGACATCACGCGAGACCATCAACGGGATCAAGGGACGGTCAATAATCGCGACGATTCGCCCTCTGTATTTCCTTCAACACTTTCAATCTCTCCCTCCGAAACATCAAAGCCGTCAGTGATGATCGTCGGAGCGGGACGACTCGGAACGGCACTCGCACTCGGCTTGTCAGCGAGCGGCTACTGCATCACTGCCTTAGTCGCCCGTTGCTTAACCCGCGCTCGGCTCGCGGCATCCCTCTTTGAAGACGGAGAGGGCGCCCGCCCGAAGGCTCTATCAATCGCGCAACTCGGCACGCCACTGCCGCCCGTCGACCTGATTCTCATCACCACACCGGACGACGCCATCGCTTCAACCGCCGCACGACTCGCAGAAATCTTCAATGCAACTTTCAATGCCACGACGCCCAATGCTCCGTCGCCGCCATCGAGCCGATCAACGCGCCACCGCCGCCGACGACAAACGGAGCGCGTGGTGTTGCACGTTAGTGGCGCGCTTCCGTCCGACGTACTCGCGCCGCTCCGCGAATGCGGTTTCGCAGTCGGCTCGATGCACCCACTTGCGTCAATCAGCGAAGCGTCCGCGGGAGCCGAGCGTCTGCGCGGCGCGGCCTATTGCGTTGAAGGTGACCGGCACGCGGTGATCGTCGCGCGCCGTCTCGTCCGCGACCTCGGCGGCAACAGCTTTTCAATTGACACGCGCGACAAAGCTCTCTACCACGCCGCCGCGGTGATAACTTCCGGCCACATGGTCGCGCTCTTCGACGCGGCCACGGAACTGCTCGCGCCTTGCGGCCTGAGCGCCGCGCGTGCCCGCCACGTGCTCTATCCGTTGCTCCGCGGGACGCTTGAAAATCTCGCCACGCATGACGACCCCGCCGTTGCGCTGACGGGGCCGTTCGCTCGCGCCGACCTCGCCACAGTGCGCCGACATCTCGCGGCGCTGGCCGCGTCCGCCGCGCCGGACTTGCTACATGTTTACGCCCTGCTCGGTCTTCGCTCGCTCCGACTCTCCGCCGCTAACCAGCCGGACGCAGAGCGCGTGGCGAAGATTCGACGCGCGCTTGAAAAAGCAGCAAGCCGAAGACGGAAGGTTAGTGGTGGTAAGTAAAAGATGTCGGATGTTGGCAACACCACTGCTTGGTCTTGACTACCATCCAGCATCTCACATCTGACATCTATTCCCCGGTGGCTTTCACTTTTGCCTTTTTACTTTTGCCTTGACTGAGGGTAGATTGCACTCGACCCAATCGCCAAACAAACAAATCGATTACCGAAAGGATTTCAGAAAGCTGCGATGCAGAACACACCGAGTGCAAGTTACAGCCAGACCTTGCGCGTCAAACTCTCGAACCGTGCCGGCATGCTCGGAGAACTCACGACCGCCATCGGGCGCGCCGGCGGCGACATCGGCGCGATTGACATTGTTAGTGTCGGCCGCGACTTTCTGATGCGCGACATCACCGTCAGCGCCGCGTCGAGCGAGCACGGAGCGCAAATCGTCGAGGCGGCGCGCGATATAGACGGCATCGAAGTCATCAACGTCTCCGACCGCACCTTCCTGATGCACCTCGGCGGCAAGATCGAAGTCGTCTCCAAGTCGCCTTTGAAGACGCGCGCCGACCTCTCGATGGCATACACGCCGGGCGTCGCGCGGGTCTGCGAAGCGATTCACCGTGACCCTGAAAAAGCTTTCACGCTGACAATCAAAAAGAACACGGTCGCGGTGGTCACCGACGGCACCGCCGTGCTTGGGCTTGGCGACATCGGGCCGGCGGCGGCGATGCCGGTGATGGAAGGCAAGGCGATGCTGTTCAAAGAGTTCGCCGGCGTCGATGCGTTTCCGATTTGTCTTTCGACCAAAGACCCGGACGAGATCGTGCGCACCGTGAAGGCGATTTCGACCGCGTTTGGCGGCATCAATCTCGAAGACATCTCCGCGCCGCGCTGCTTCGAGATTGAAGACCGCCTGAAGGAAGAACTCGACATCCCCGTGTTCCACGACGACCAGCACGGCACAGCGGTGGTGGTGCTCGCGGCGCTGATTAACGCGACGAAAATCGTCGGCAAGCGGATGGAGGATTTGAAGGTCGTCGTCAACGGCGTCGGCGCGGCGGGCGTCGCATGCTCGAAGATCATCATGGCGGCGGGCGTTAAAAACATCATCGGCTGCGACCAGATCGGCATCATCTACCGTGGACGCACCGAGCACATGAACTGGGTCAAAGACTGGTACGCGCAGAACACCAATCCCGACAACCTGCGCGGCACCGTGCACGATGCGATACGCGGCGCGGATGTCTTCCTCGGCCTCTCAGTGCCCGGCGTGATTACGGTTGACGACGTGAAGAAGATGGCGGACAAACCCGTCATCTTCGCGATGGCGAACCCGACGCCGGAGATCATGCCTGAAGAAGCGAGCGAGCACGTCGCGGTAATGGCGACGGGGCGCTCCGACTATGCAAATCAGATCAACAACGTCCTCTGCTTCCCCGGAATCTTCCGCGGCGCTCTAAACTGCCGCGCCTCGCGCATCAACGAGCAGATGAAACTCGCCGCCGCCAACGCCATCGCCTCGATCATCTCCGAGCACGAACTGCACCCTGAATACATCGTCCCCTCCGTCTTCGACAAACGAGTCGCCGAAGCCGTCTCGCGCGAAGTCGAAGAAGCGGCCTACCGAACCGGCGTCGCAAGAAGGGAACGCGCACAAACCGATTCGGGGATGTCATAAGTAGTAAGGCAAAAGTAAAAAGGGAACAGGCACAAGTGAGGGCCAGGCCCGACGGAGCGTTCATTTAGACACTCATCTACTTGATACACCTGAATAGCTAATTTGGATTTCTCCCTTGCAAGAACATTTGAGACAAATTTTCATGTATATCGGATGAACGGGTGGACGGCTTCCAAGTGCCAAGACAGTTGAGCACGATCAACTAAAGAAAGGAAAGACACAAATACAAGTACCTATAACACCTGCCCTTCACATCATGGATGTGGTGGTGCCGATATTGATAGGGAGGGTGTCAGAATAATTGTGTAAGTGGCATAACAGAGTGCAAGCTATGGCTTGCCGCAAAGGAGAAAAAGATTATGCCGATTACACCCGCAGTCTTAGACGAACTACTGAAAGACTACAAAACGCCTGACGACATGCTCGGCAGCAACGGGTTGCTGCAACAACTCACTAAAGCCTTGGTCGAACGTGCCCTCGAAGGTGAGATGACCCACCATCTTGGTTACCCGCCGCACGATGCATCTGGCGACAACTCCGGCAACTCGCGCAATGGCAAGTCAAAAAAGACCATCACTGGCAAGCGCGGGAGCGTTGAGATTGAAGTCCCGCGTGACCGCAAAGCAGAGTTTGAGCCGCAGCTTGTCAGGAAAGGGCAGCGGCGTTTTGACGGCTTCGACGATAAAATTATCTCGATGTACGCCAGAGGGATGAGTTGCCGTCAAATACAAGCGCACTTACAGGAAATCTACGCGACAGAAGTTTCGCCCGACTTGATTTCGACTGTCACTGATGGCGTGATCGATGAAGTGCGTCAGTGGCAATCGCGCCCGCTCGACCCACTCTACCCGATCCTTTACCTTGATGCCTTGCAGGTGAAGATCAAAGATCAAGGGCGGATTGCCAATAAAGCCATTTATCTGGCAATCGGCGTGAATCTGCAAGGAACAAAAGAAGTTCTGGGAATGTGGGCGTCGGAGAATGAGGGCGCCAAGTTCTGGCTTGGCGTGGTCACCGAGTTAAAAAATCGCGGAGTTAAAGACATCTTCATCGCTTGTGTTGACGGCTTGAAAGGCTTCCCGGAAGCAATTGAAACCATCTTCCCGAAAACGACCGTGCAGCTTTGCCTTGTTCATCTGGTTCGTTACTCGTTAGCTTACGTATCGTTCAAAGACCGCAAAGCTTTAGTCGGTGACTTGAAGTGTATTTACCGCGCGGCGAGTGTTGTGGAAGCCGAACAGAATCTTGACGCATTCGCCGCGAAGTGGGATGCGCGCTATCCGATGATCGCTCGGTCATGGCGTGTCAACTGGGCGCGAGTGATCCCGATGTTCGGCTTACCAGATGAAATCCGCCGCGCCGTCTATACGACCAATGCCATTGAATCGTTGAACATGTCATTGCGTAAAATCATCAAGTGCCGAGGCTCTTTTCCGAACGAGGAAGCTGCCTTCAAGTTGCTCTACCTCGCCTTGCAAAACGCGGCAAAGAAGTGGACGATGCCGATACCAAACTGGAGTCGAGCGATGAACCAGTTCGCCATCATCTACGACGGTCGC
>JALZJL010000323.1 GCA_030859785.1 Acidobacteriota bacterium | reverse complement strand
GATTGAATCCGCGCGGGGCGCTTCTCGATTAGTCAGTCAAACTTTTATCGCGCGGCAGTCCCCGGAGCATCCGCGTTACCAACGCCTTCGCCTTCGACCCACACTTCGCCGTCTTCGTAAAACTCTTTCTTCCAGATCGGCACGGTGCGCTTCAACTCGCGAATCGCCCATTCGCACGCCTCGAACGCGGCGCGGCGGTGGGGGGCGCTGACGCTGATGACGACGCTCGTCTCGCCAATCTCAGTGCGACCGGTGCGATGCACGATGCCGATGTGCTCGATGTCGAAACGCGAGCGCGCTTCACCACCGAGGCGCTGCATCTCGCCGAGAGCCATTGGCGCATATGCTTCGTAGACCAGATAGAGCGTTTGCCGCCCCCGTGTCCATTCGCGCGCGTAGCCGTCGAGCGTGACCGTCGCTCCGCAGCGGCGCGGGACGACGCGACGCGCGATGGCGCCGACATCAATCGGCGCGGTCGTTAGTTCAAAGAAGTCTTGAGCATCCGCCGGCGGGTCCAACTCCGCGCCGGTGCCGCCCGCCGCACCGCCACCGCTGCCACCGCTGACCGGCGGGAAGACGGCCATCTCGTCGCCGTCGCGCACCTCAGCCTCCAACACGGCGTACTCCTGATTGACGGCGACCAACAATGCGCGCCCGAAGCGACGGAGTTCCGGGTACGTCTCAAGCACAGTTGCGAAGGCTGTTCCGGCGGTTGCCGGCATGTCCACATTGACCGCCGCCTCGTCGCACCCGGCGGCGTCGCGCGCCGCGCCGAAGAAGAGCACGCGCACGGTGACGCGCGAAGTTTCCCGACCGTCTTTGATTTGCTCAGTTGATTGCACAGTTATTCATCGAAGTCATTCGTCAAAGTCGAGTTTCTTGCCGCCGTGGCCGTTGCGCTTGGCGACGGCGTGGACCCGCGCTCGCTCTTCGTAGTTGTCGACGGCCAGCACCAGCAGGTCACGCAGACGCCGCAGACGCTCGCCGCAGGATTCGAGTTCGAGCAATTCCTGCTTTACTTCCGCGTCCAACTCCATCGCCGCCGCGACGAGAAACGAAAAGCGCTCCGGCTCCGTGTCCGGCAGTTCGGGAAGTGCCTCACGCTCGCCGCTGATCGTCCGCACCGCGCGTGCGATTCGCATAAACAATTCTTTCACTTCGCCGGCGCTTTGCCGTAGCAGTCCTTCATCCTCCGCCTCATCCTCGAAAAAACTGACCTCGCCGACAAGGTACGAATCGCCTCGCACCAGGTACGAATCGACGCGGTAACGCACCAGTCCGACGGTGAGGACGTTCGAGCGTCCATCGGACAGCGGCTGCACCTCAACGACCTCGGCGGCACACCCGACCTGGCCGACCGGCGGACGGTCACGCCCCGGCGCGGTGCTCGCGTCGAAGTATGAAACGCCGAACAGATTATTGCCCGCGCGCACATCGGCGAGCATCCGGCGATAGCGCGGCTCAAAAACATGGAGCGGCAAAGGGACGCCCGGAAACAGCACCAGCGGCAACGGGAACAGCGGCAACTCACGCACTCCGCGCACCTTATCTAAAACTTCGCTCATAAAATGGTTCGGCGATGATTCAGCGGCAGTCAACACTCAAACGAAAGGAGCCGATGATCACGAACGCCGCATTCGTCAATCAGATGTGGTTAGTTTTCACCGACTGCCGAGAGTTGGCTGCCGACGGCTTCGACGGCGCGCACGGCGCTCCGCTCAATGGCCCGCACGGCGCTTGCCGGGGCAGCGACTTCCACTTCGTGTGGTTGAATCGCTTCCGTCGTTTTGCGCACGCCGGTCTCGAGCCTCTGTTGAATCAGGCTGAGAATCTCCGCCGCCGGTTCATCGCTGAGCGCCATCCGCTTCGCTTCGAGGATCAGCGCCGCCATGTCCGATGCGCGGTCGCGGAAGCGCATGTCGCGGGCGATTAAATCTTCGATGATGCGTCGCTCGCGCAGTTCGCGCGAAGTGTCCCCGTCCAGTCCGGCAGCGACCGCGTACTCGACGGGGACACTCTGGTTGCGAACCATCACGTGCAGCGCGCCGGTCAGAGAGCGCGCAGCTTCGCGCAGTTGACTGAGGTCGAGCAGCGAGTTCTTAAATCCGAGATGACCGCGGAGCGTGACCTCAATGATTGGGGCGGGGCCGCCGGCGTCTTCGTCGTGACGCCGCGCTTCGCGCTCGACGACTTCCATCGCCCCCAGATGCACGGCCTCAGCGTCGAGCGCACCCGACACGTCGAACGTCAGTCTCTGAAAGGGACGCTGGATGTAATCTCGAATATGCTGCGCCATAACGTGATGCTGGTCGTCAATGGTGACGAGGTAGAGGCCACGCTCCTCTCGATACTCGTCAATCGTGCAGGCTTCGAGCGAGCCGGGGTTGAACGCCCAGCCGTCAACCTCAAAACGCTTATGCGTGTGGCCGAGCGCGACATAATGCACCAGTGAGCGAAGTTCTTTCAAACGCTCGACGGAGAGCGCCGGGATCGGACGGTTAATCTGTCCTTCGACATCCGTGTGAAGCATCAGAATGTTGAAGAGTCCCGGCGTCTCGGCGCGTCGAATTGCATCGGCCAGAATACCCATCGCGGCGTTCGCGCTGGTGCCGTACCAGTGCGAGCCGAAGACGCGCGCACCCGCGATATCGACGTACGAACCGGAACGAGTCTCTTCGTCCCACGGCGTCATCACAATGCGTCCCTCCCCATCGCGCGACGGTTCGAGGAGTTTGAGGAATCCCCACTGCGACAGCGAGCGCATCCAGCTAAAGCTCGTCGTCGCTTCATGCATATCGTGGTTGCCTTCGATGGCGAGCACCGGCACGCGCGCATCTCTGAGCGTTTGCAGGCCGATCATCGCGTGGTTCATGGTCTGTGGGTCGACCTTGCGCGCGTTGAAAAAATCGCCGGCGATCAACACAAAGTCGAGACTGTCCGGCAGCACGTAACGCTCGATGACGTCGTTCCACGCGCGGAAAAAATCCTGTGGGCGTTCTTCTAAATTGTAGCGGCGGCAGCCGAGATGGATGTCGGCGATGTGAAGAAACTTAATCATCATTCATGTTTAGGTAAAGTATAGAAAGCGGCGGACGGACGAGTTGGTTCCTACTCATATCATCACCGCATGCGGGCATTATACGATACTGAGGCGGGAAGGCACGAAAGCAGATGGCAAGGGTCGGTTTCAAGAGATGTCCTGTCTGTGCCAATCTCATGTGAATGGACTTAGCAGAAGCACGACGACAAGACCACCGCATAAATCTGCTTCGGCAGATCAGGAATTCCTATAGAAAACAGAAGGAGGCACTCGTCGGTCGAGCGCCCCCTTTTTCTGTGACCTTGAGGGTCTTGGTTTAGATTCTACCGGCTCGACGCTTCCACAGCAGCGTGCCAACTATGAACAGTAGCGAGGCGAGGGCGTAGACTAGTACCCACGACGACCAATCCTCACCGGCAGCCCACCAGTATTGGGCAAGGATAAGCATTAAAGCTACTACAGCGATCAGAAATCTTATCAACATCACGAACCTCCCTTTATAATGCAGTCCGCCCATTTCAGTGCAGTGTTGGACTGCTCTAGTGGGTGCTTAAAAGAAAAGCCCCCGCGACTCTGGGCGCGAGTCAATTTTGGAAGCGGGGGCTTTGGCGCACCGCACACGGTTGAAGGGGTACCGTAACGCGCGGGGCGTGACACGGCCTCTCGAAAAGGGGGGCGAGGGCCGAATTCGTAAATTGTAAAAGATCAATGGGACGGGCGGGTAAGGCGCGCAGATATTTCTCGTCCCGAACTCAAATCAATCTCTGGCGACCTGCTTTCTTCGTCGCCGAAGGGCCGTCAATCCATCAGGCTATTTTCCGTTAGGCAGCCACGACAGAGCGGGCTAAGGCCGTTCGACGGACAGACGCGAGTAAATTTTCAATATCAAGCGGCTTGCTGAAGAATCCTTCCGCACCGCCTTCGAGGCAGGCCCGCTGCATCTCGGCGGTCGCCGCTGAGCTGGTCATAAAAACCTTCGACGCTGAGAAGTTGCCCTTGATGTATCGGAGAACGCTCATCCCCGAATCCGGCGCGTCGAGCGTCGGGGGCAGATGTAAATCAAGCACGATAATGGGCGGCTCGTAGATGACGGCGCGTCGAATCGCCGTCGACATGTCGTTAGCCGTGATTACTTCATACTCGTCACACAACGTCCAAAATAGCTGCTGTGTAATGGCTACATCGTCATCAACAATTAAAATCTTCGGTTTCATCTTTTGGTGACATTCGTCCGCTAACGTTGAAAGCTTCGATTGATTCTGCTCCGCCTTCCTCTGTCAGCATCGCGCGCATCTTTTTCTCTTCCGTGATGCGCTCAACCTTTTCAATCCGTCCTCTACATCGACATCATTGGCAACACGCATGCCAACGATGCCATCCACCGAAATCCGGCGTTTCGCTCAGTGATCATGCAGGTTGCGAAGCAGTTGGCCGCAAGCCGCCGGCTAACTTGTGTGAACCACAGTGGACACGGACGCGCCCGGCGTGTGCACATCTGTGGACGTTTCCGAAGAGATGACGTGTGTGCGGATGAAAGCAGTAAGACAAAAGTAAAAAGGTAAGTAAGTATCCAGCCGCGTTCACGCGGCTGTCCGCGAAGCGGCACTGAGACCAGCCGTGTTCCGGCTGGGGACGGTGGCAAACTAATCTCCGCAGCCCGTTTCCAAAGGGCTTTGGCACGCGGCCCCGCGCCGTTCGGGTCGTGTGGCTGAAAGCCGGCAGAGAGAAGGACGTTCAAACGCCCTGCTACATTTATGGACGTGGCTCCCCATCGCTCGAAAGCGATGGTCTATGTGCCCTGCGGGGAAGCCGTCTGAAGACGGCTTAGTATCATCATTCCGGTTGGATGTTGAGTTCGCTGACCAGACGGTGGAGGTATGAGCGACTGATACCGAGGCGCTTGGCGGCGGCGGCCTTGTTGCCGCCTTCGCTGTGGAGGGCGTTGACGATGAGGCGGCGCTTGAGAGCCATCACCGCGCCTTCAAACGTTGTCTCGTCGTTGGCCGGGCCGCTTGTCGCCGGCAGCACGCGCAGCATTTTCTCCGGCAGAAACTCTGTGCCGAGGCGCGTCCCACTGGTCAGCACGACGAGCCGCTCGATTAGATTTTCTAACTCGCGGACGTTGCCCGGCCATTCGTACTCTTGGATGGCTTCGAGCAGTCCGGGGTCCAACT
>JALZJL010000294.1 GCA_030859785.1 Acidobacteriota bacterium | reverse complement strand
TCGCGCGCAGGGCGTGCAGCGTCTCGCCGACGGCGGTCGGGTGGTGCGCGAAATCATCGATGACCGTCACGCCGCGCACACGCCCGCGCACTTCCATGCGTCGCCGCACGCTCTTGAATGTGGCGAGTGCATCCTGCGTCGCGGCGCGCTCGACGCCCCACACATCCGCGGCGATGATCACCGCGAGGCAGTTGCGAACGTTGAAATCCCCGATCAGCGGAGTTCGGAATTCTCCCCACTCACGCCCCTCGCGAAAGACGCGGAAGCGCATCATCCCGCCGGCTTCGTAGTGGATGTCGCGCGCCTGCCAGCGTGCGTCGTCACTCGTGGTGCCGTAGGTTTCCAATCGCGTGTGAAGGTGGTCGCCCATCTCGGCGACGACTTCGCGCACATGCTGGCTGTCCCATCCGGCGATGAGACGCCCGTTGCCGGGGACGAGGTTCATCAGGCGACGGAAGGCCAGCTTAACGGCGGCGAGGTCAGGGTAGATGTCGGCGTGATCGTACTCGATGTTGCCGACAATCGCCGTCTCAGGCAGATAGTGCATAAACTTCGGCCCCTTGTCGAAGTAAGCCGTGTCGTACTCGTCGCCCTCAATCACGAAGTAATCGCTGTCAGTCACACGAAAGCTGGATTCAAAGTTCTGCACGACGCCGCCGACCAGGAAGCCCGGATTCAGACCGCCGCGCTCCAACACCCACGCGGCGATGCTCGTCGAAGTCGTCTTGCCGTGCGTGCCGGCGATGACCAGCGAGCGACGCCCGCGGACGAACTCTTCCCTGACCACTTCGGCCTGCGAGCGATAGAGCAGTCGGCGGTTCAAAACTTCCTCGACCTCCGGGTTGCCGCGCGACAGCGCATTGCCGACAACTACGCAGTCGGGCGCGGGGTCAAGATTTTCCGCGCGATACCCCTGCCGCACCGGGATGCCCAACTCCGCAAGCATTGTGGACATCGGCGGGTAGACGTTCGTGTCCGACCCCGTGACCCGGTGCCCGCGCGCCTGAAGCATCCCCGCCAGCGACGCCATCGCGGTTCCGCATATTCCAATCAAGTGATAATGCATAACAGTCATGAATACGGAGTACTGAGTGCTGAGTGCTGAGTAAAACGCCAACGCTTCTGTCCCGGCTTCGATGGTTCGTTCACGATCAAGTGCTGAGTAGGGAGTACTGAGCAAAACGACAACGCCTCTACTCAGCACTCAGCACTCAGCACTCAGTACTGCTTTAAGTCTGTGATGGGCAGCGTGAAAGTGAAGGTCGAGCCTTGGCCGACCTCGGACTGGACATCGATGGTGCCACCGTGCATCTCGATCAGTTGCCGCGCGATGTAGAGTCCGAGACCGGTTCCTTTTTCGCCGCGCGTGGCGCGACTGCGCGCTTGCTCGTACTTGTCGAACAGCCGTGCGAGGTCGCTGGGTGCGATACCGACGCCGGTATCGGCGACAAAGACGCGCACCGCAGGCGTATCGCCGTTGCTGCGTCCGGCGCCGACTTCAATGCGACCACCTTTCGGCGTGAACTTCAGCGCGTTCGACAGCAGGTTGACGATGACGCGGCGCAGTTTGTCGTGGTCGGCACTGAGCGGCGGCAAGTCGTCGGGCAGACGCTCTTCAATCGCGATTCCTTTCTCGCGCGCGAGCGGCCCCATCGACTCATGTACGTCGCGAATCAGCGCACCGAGGTCGACCGCTGAGAGTTCAAGTCGCATCGTGCCTGATTCGAGCTTCGAGGCGTCGAGCAGGTCGTTGATTAATTCGCTCAAGCTCTGCGTGTTGCGCTCCATCATCGCGACCATGTTCTTCTGTTCCATCGAGAGTTCGCCGAGCCGCCCGGAACTGAAAAAGCTGATGACCCCGCTGATAACCGTCAGCGGCGAGCGCAGATCATGTGTCGTCAAGGCGAGGAACTCTTCGCGCATGTCGGCCAACTCGCGCAACTTCGCGTTGGCCTCGTTCAACTCACGATTGCTGTCGTTCAATTGTCGATTCAGCCGTTCCATCTCGTGGCGCTTTTCTTCAAGCTCGCCAAGCACGGCGACCAGGTCGCGATTCTGCCGCACGATCTCTTCGACCGCTGAATCATCCGCGTCCTCGCCGAAGTGTGAGCGCAACTCCGCGACCCGCCCGTGCACAGCGGCGGCGGCTGGCGGCAGCCACTTGATGACGGTGATGCGCGTCCCTTCGCCGAGCTTCGTTTCGATCTCGAACTCGTCCATCAGCCGCCGCGTGCCGGCGAGGCCGACACCCATCCCGGAGCCGGATCGATAACTGCCGCGCATGATGGCGTGCAGCCGCGCTTCGTCGATGCCGGGGCCGTCGTCGCGTGCCACCACCTGCAACCCGACGGTCGCGTCGTCGCGCTCCGCGACGGCCAGCGTGATCGCCCCAGTTTGCGCGTACTCGTAGATGTTGCGCGTCAGTTCAGAGATGGCGGTGGTGACTTTGATCTGCGTCGTCGAATCGAACCCGAGGTCGCGCGCGACGCGCCGCACGCGGTCACGCACACTGACGATGTCCGCCTCGCGGCGAACGTAAATCTCTCCGATGCGCGTTGATTTAATGCCTTGCATCTCAGAATAGTTTATCGCGCGATGAGGACGGTCGCATCGTCGGAGTCGCGCCCGAAGTCGCGGAGCAGAATCCCGGCGGTGAGTTGCGGGCTTTTCTTCAGCAGTCCGGGATACGAAGCGATGTCCCATGTCGCGCTCAGGCCGTCGGTGGTCATTAAGATGGTCGCGCCCTCGTCCCACTTGTATGCCCAGACGCGGACGCCGGTCAGTCGCGCGCCGAGCGTGCCGTTGACCGGGATCGGTCTGATCGGCTCCGGCGCGTCGAACACCCGCACTTCGACGTTGCCGACTCCGGCGTAGTGAAAAGTTCGATGTTCGCCGTCGACGATGCACGCGCCCATGACGGCGCCGCGCGTCGCCCGTAGCGCGTCGTGCGTGGCGTGAAAGATTTCGTCGAGCGTCTCGCCGCGCCACTGCGAGAGCAAGTCGAGCGCCACCCGCGACGCTTCCGCCGCGCCCCTGCCGTGGCCGAGTCCGTCGACGACCGCCAACAGCGTGCGGCCCGCGTGGTGTGTGATGAAGTAAGCGTCGCCGTTCGCGTCCTCGCCGGGACGCGCACGGCTCCACACACCGATGCGGTCGGCGAGCGGTAAGCCCGGCAAGCGGCGCGCGCCGCCGTCCACCCACTTACGCGCGAGAATCGCCGTTCCGTGCGTCGTGCGTCGCGTGCGTGGGTACCTCGGTGTTGCGCCGCTGACTGTCGAATAAATCTGGAACTCGTCTGTCAGACGGCGAACCGCGCCGAGGCCGCCGCCGAGGCTGCCGCTGGTCGAGACGCCGTCGCGCACCGCACGGTCAATGTCGTAGATGCCCGGCCCCTTGTCCCAGTAGAACAACTCGACGCCCGGCTCTTCGCCGAGCACCGCGGCCCAGTAGAGGCATCCTCCATGAGTCGCGTAACGGGCCGCGTTCGTGCCGATCTCCTGCACTACGATCTCAAGCTCGGCGAGTTGCATTTTGGAGAAGCCGAACGGCGCGGCGTAACCGAGCACCGCGCGCCGCGCCGTCCCCACCTCCGCCTCGTCACTGATCTTTACCGAATGGAATTTCCGCACGATATGAAGGATGAAGGACTCTTGAGGGATGAGGGATGAGGGATGAGGGATGAGTCTAGGAACACAAAATACGGAATACGGAATACGGAATACGGAAGATACCAGGCGGCTTGTTTTCTGCTGTGTGCCCTGTGCGGCATGCTGTCTTCTGATTTTTATTCATCCCTCATCCCTCATCCTTTCGATCACGCCCATCGTGCGACCGTTACGCGCGTGCCGTGGCCGGGCGCGGATTCGATTTCGAATTCGTCGACCAGACGTTTCGAGCCGGGTAAGCCTTTGCCGAGACCGCCGCCGGTGGTGAAGCCGTCTCGCATCGCCGCATTGATGTCAGGGATACCGGGGCCGGAGTCTTCAAAAATCAAACGCAGGCCGTTGCGTCCCGCCGGGTTCTGCGTCGGCTGCGCAACCATCCGCCCGCGCCGCGCGTACTTGATGATGTTGCGGGCGAGTTCCGATGCGACCGTCGCCAGCCGTGTCTGATCGACAAGGCGGAAGCCAAGTCCGACGGCCAGCACTCGCACCTCGTGACGCGCCACCGCGATGTCATGCTCAGTCTCAAGCGCGATTGACTTGCTCTCCATCAAACATGCTCAACTCCCGATGTTCTAACCCGTCATCGGCGTCGCGGATGCCAAACTCGTCGCGGAGCAGCTTGATGCCCTCATCGACGTTCAGCACCGTGTCCACGCCGCGCAACTCCAGTCCCAACTCGACCAATGTGATGGCGACCGCCGGCTGCATCCCGACGACCACCGTGCGGGCGTTCATGATGCGCGCCATCGCGGCGATGTCAGAGAGCACGCGCCCGATGAATGAATCGACCATCTCCAGCATCGAGATATCGATCAGCACGCCGCGCGCGCCCGTCCGCTCAAGCTCTGACAGGATGCGTTCCTGTAGGTGCATCACCATCTGATCGTCCATGTCAACTTGAATCGGAACAATCAGCACGCGGCCCACTTTCAGAATCGGGATGCGAGAACCGTTCATCAGCTTAATCACTCCTTAGAGATTGACCAATCTTTTTATGATGGCACGGCGGCGGGCCGGCGAGCGCGAACATAAACACTCACCGATTCTTCTGGTCGCGGCTTTGGTTATCGTCGTTGATGCTCGTCCCATAGGCGATCATCGCAGCCGTTTTGTGCTGCGCCGCGTCGGGTGTGCCGGCGGAAATTTGTGAGAGTGTTTTGGCGGAGACGACGGCGCGGCCAATCATCTCCAGCGCCAGCTTAATGCCATCGGACATCTGCGCGCGGGTTGTGATCTGCGTCAAGTCGATACCGAGTTGCACCATCGTCTGCGCGATGGCCGGCGAAACGCCCGTCAAAATGCAGCGCGCGCCCATCAATCGCGCCGCCGTAACGGTCTTAATCAGATGGTTAGCGACGAGCGTGTCCATCGTGCGGACACCGGTAATGTCGAGGATCGCGATGGTCGAGCCGGTCTCGACGATCTTTTGCAGCAGCGCCTCCATCATCATCTGCGCGCGGCGCGAGTCAAGCGTGCCGATGATCGGCAGCGTCAGAATCTTGTCCCACAGTTTGATAACCGGCGTCGACAGTTCGAGCATGTCGGCGCGCTGCTGGCGGATCACTTCTTCGCGCGAGCGGATGAAATTCTCGACCATCACCAGCCCCATCCGGTCGAGCAGGCGTGTGAAGTAGTTCATCTCGCGCACCAACCCGACGAGGTCGCCGGCGAATTCTTCGGCAAACAGCGGCAGCACAACGTTACGTAGAGAGAGAATGTATGTCGCGTTCTCTTCCGGCGTGTAGCCTTTGACGGCGCGCTGGTGGGAAATCTGGTTGAGGAACGAGCGCATCTCGTCGAAGACGGGACCTTCAAAGTCACCGCCGTTCGACTCTTTAACCAGTCGCGCCAGCATATCGATGATTTGCTTCGACTGCTGGCGCAACTCTTTTTTGGAAATCAATTCGTCGCGGAAGTCGTTCGACTCAAGGCGCTCCGCGATCCAGAGATTAAGAATTTCTTCGCGCCGGGTGGTAATGATTTCCGCGACGCCGCGCGCCGCGTGCTTCAGGGCCGTGCCCTCGCCGCCGCCGACAGTGGGGGTCTGATCCGCCATTTTTAATCCTCATCGAACGTGCGCCGCGGGCACCACGCACCTCGCGCAAAAGTTTATCGGTATGAAGGAACAATGGAGTAGATGCTGGATGTTAGATATCAGATGTTGGACAGCACACCTGCGTATCTTGACTGATATCCAGCATCTAATATCTAGCATCTGTTCCGACTGGCTGTCACTTTTGCCTTTTGCCTTACTGTCCGGCTGGCGCGCAACACTCTCGCCCACATCACATGAGCGGGGAACTAAACTGTAAACCTGATTGAGGGAGGTTCGTCGGAACAGGGGCTTCCTTGAAACAGGCGCTATCTTAGCATCGCGGCTTGGAAAAGCAACCGGCAACCAGAACGGCATGTGACGACGGCCAAGTAGGTGTCATCAGACCTCTTGCAAAAATCAATTGTCATGTTGAGAGGCTTGGCTCGCGCCCGCCGGTGCATGGTTCAATGTCACGGGCAACGGGCGGGCATAGCCCGCCTCTAAACAAACGAATTCTTTACTTTTGCAAGAAGTCTATTATTCCTCTGTCGATGTGACACGAACGAGCGCCGTGCACCGTGCTAAATCTGAATGCCGCGGAGCTTTTCGATTTTCTTCGTCGGCTCCGGCGCGACGAGCACGGCGTTGTCCTCGGCTCGGCGTCGTCGTTCGCCTTCACCATGCCAGCGTGCCCACTCGCCGGGCGCGTCGAAGGTTTCGCCGCCGTGGCGCGTGATGCGCTCGCGGATGCGACACATCACCGGCGTGTTGACGCCGACGCCGCTGATCACGGCCTGGCCTTTAGTCAGCGCCGGCAACTCGGCGAGCATCTGGCGTCCGGCGCCTTCGACGGACTTCGCGACCGTGTCCTGATCGATAGGATTGACGATGCGCATGATGACCTGCGTCATGCACTGCGACAAAACATCCTGGTCGAGTTTGCCGGGACGCTGCGTGATGAGGCCGATGCCGACGCCGAACTTGCGCCCCTCAGAGAGAATCTGCTTCAGGATGTTAGTCGAGACGACCGTCTGTCCGGCGGGCGCGAAGCGGTGCGCTTCTTCAAGCAGAGTGAAGACCGGATAAGCAAGGTAGTTGTCGCTGTGCGGGTCGGACTCGCCGCGCACCGTCGCCACGCGCGCCTTGTTGACCCGACGAAGAAGTGTCGCGACCACGACCTGCTGCTCATTCTGTTCAATGTCGGAGAGTTGCAGGACCGTGCAGCGTCCGGGCCGAAACATCTCGCTCAGAGGGATGTGCTCGCTATCGGAGAAGATCGACCCCGGCTTGTCGAAGCGTGAATCGAGCCGCCACAGTAAGCCTTCAATCGAGCTGGCGTTGCTCGCTTCGTTACGCTCGCCGCCTTCGTACTTCTGCTCCTTCACGGCGTCGCGCAGATCGTGGTATCCCCACAACTCGCGCGCGCCGCGTTGCCCCGCCGTCAATTGCCGAAAAGCCTGCGACAAAAAGTGAAGCATCTTGTCGGACGTGCCTTCCGGCAGCAGATACTTGACATCGGCTTCGGTGAGCGAAGAGAAACGCACTTTGACGCGGTCGTGCGTAAAGATTTTGACTTCCGGTTGGTAGCCGTCCGGTGCGCGGAAACGCGCGTCGTCTTCTATCGAGCGCAGTGTGTCGTACTCGCCGTGCGGGTCGACGATTAACACGGATGCGCGGTTGTGCGGCATCATCAACTCTTCGACGATCACGCCCGCCGTGTACGACTTGCCCGACCCGGTCGAAGCGAGAATCGCGAGGTGCGTCGAGACGACTTCTTTGATCGACATCACGACGGGCACTTCGCCGGCGTCGCGCGTCAACAGACTGCCGACATGGGCCGCGCCCGTCTCGCTGACGCGGCGTGACGAGAGGACATTGGCGAGCGTCTCGGACGACGCGAGGAAGACCGCATCGCCCGGCTGCGGTGGGATGCGCGGATTGACGAAGTTGCCGAGTCGCTCGCTGAAGTAGCCGATGGTCTCGACGGTGATTTCGTACAACTCGCAGCCGTCGCCGTCGAGTCCGATCAGCGACGAAACGATTGACGGCGGCGTTTCGGGGTCGGCGAGGAATGCATCGGGAAGGTTACGCACCAATCGCCGCCCGGTGATATTGCCGAGGATGCGACGCGAGTCGGTGGCGTCCTGCGCCGTGTAGTACACGAACTCGCCGATGCGCGCGCGGCGGTTGTCCGCTGTGATGAACAGATACTCGTGCGGACGCTCGCCCGGCCCCTTGACCGTCCCGGTGAGCGTGTCAGGTGTTGCATGTGTCGTGGTTGTCGAACTCATG
>JALZJL010000290.1 GCA_030859785.1 Acidobacteriota bacterium | reverse complement strand
CCGAAATGGTATGAAGGCATGCTGGCGCACGGATTTCGCGGCGTCGCCGAGATCGAAAGCCACGTCGTTAATACATTCGGGTGGAGCGCGACGACGGGTGCGGTCGATGATTGGATTTATACCGAAGTGGCCGAGACGTTTGTGCTGAACGAAGGGATGCTCGAACGCCTCCGCCACCTCAACCCGCATTCGGCGCGTTCGCTGGTCGCGCGTCTGCTTGAAGCACAGGGACGCGGCTTCTGGCAGGCCGAGCGCGAAGTGATCGAGCGCCTCCGCGAAGTCTTCGCCGGACTCGAAGACCAACTCGAAGGCGTCACTTGAACGACGCGGGACACGATGCAGGACAGAGTACCGTGAACGAACCACTGAAGATCACCGCCCTCTATGTCGGCTCAAGCATGCTCGGCCCGTTGCGCGCGGCGGAGCGAGAGATTCGCCGCGCGCACAAGCTCGATCTATCGGTCGCTACGCACAACTTCGGCGCGACCATGACCGACAGCGAGTGGCGCGACGTGGCGCGCGACATCAGCGAGTCGGAAATCATCTTTGTCTTTCACGTCACCGACGGCGAGAACGCCACGAGCCTGCTACGATTGTTGTCAGAGTATGAGGCGCGACACCGCGCGGTCGTTGTCATTAACTGCATGCCCGAACTGATGCGGCGCACGCGGATGGGGGCTTTGCGTTTCGGGAGTGAATCGTCCGGCGCGTCGAAGGATGAGCGGAGAGCGACCGAGGGACGAGCGCGCAAACTGCTGCACGGCATCGGCGGTTGGATGGGCGAGCAGATGCGCGGCCAACGCGCGCGAAAGAATCGTCCGCGCCACACACAGTACTTAAAATTGATCGAGCGCTTGCCGACGCTGCTGCGACTCGTGCCGAACGCCGGGCGTCTGCGCGACGTGAAGAACTATCTGTATTTGTTTTGCTATTTCCTCCAGCCGACGCCGAACAATGTTCGCGCGATGCTGCTCTACGCGATTAAGCATTATGCCGGCGGCGAGCGTTCCGCGCGCATCGATTTCGACGTGCCGCCGCCCGAAGCAATGCCGTCGGTTGCCGTTTTTCACCCGGACGCGCCGGCGCTCTTCGAGACGTTTGACGCATATCGTGCGTGGTACGAGCGGCGCGCGCGAGATAACCGCGACCTGCCCGCGTTGCGGCCAGAACAGACCATCGGGCTGCTGTTGATGCGGCCACAGATCGTGAGCGGCACACATCGACACTACGACGGTCTGATCCGCGCGATTGAGGCGGAAGGGTTGGCGGTGATTCCGGCAATCTCCACGTTTATGGATAATCGCGAAGCGTGCGCGCAGTTCTTCGTTGACAAAAGTAATAAGGTCGGTAAGGAGGGGAAACGGGCGCGCGGCGTCCATTTAGACGAGAGTGATACGGATGGCGCGTCACGTGTCAGTCAGATCATTTCACTTACCGGCTTCAGCTTCGTCGGCGGCCCGGCGATGAACGACAGCGAAGCAGCCGTCGAATTTTTGAGCGGTCTGAACCGACCGTTCCGTTCGGCGGTCAGCCTCGACGTGCAGACAATCGAAGCGTGGCGCGAGTCGGCGACGGGGCTGAATCCGGTGCAGGCAGGGATGCAGATTGCAATTCCCGAAATCGACGGCGCGACCGAGCCGTTCGTGTTCGGCGGGATGAGCGCGCACGACTCCGTTCCTATCCCGCTCGAAGACCGCTGCCGGCGTATCGCGCGCCGCCTCAGTCGCTGGAACCGTCTGCGCACTACCGCCCGCGCCGAGGTGAAACTCGCGTTGCTCGTCTTCTGCTTCCCACCGAACAAGGGCAACCTCGGCACGGCTGCCGACCTCGACGTATTTCCCAGTCTCCACGAAACTCTGCTGCGCTTACAGAGCGAAGGTTACCGCGTCGAAGTGCCCGCCGACGCCGACCAACTGCGTCAACTTTTGCTCGGCGGTAACTCCGAGAGTTACGGGGCGGCGGCGAACGTGACTTACCGCATGAGCGCAGACGAGTATCGTCGCCTCTGTCCGCACGCCGCGGAGATTGAGACGGAGTGGGGCGCGGCACCGGGATCGATTAACTCTTTCGGGCGTGACCTGCTGATTCAGGGCATCACGCTCGGCAACATCTTTATCGGCGTGCAGCCGACGTTTGGGTACGAAGGCGACCCGATGCGTCTGCTGATGGCGCACAGCGGCGCGCCGCATCACGGCTTCGCGGCACTCTACGTCTATCTTGATAAAATCTTTGGGGCTGATGCGGTGGTGCATGTCGGCACGCACGGGGCGCTCGAATTTATGCCGGGCAAGCAGGTCGGACTCTCAAACGAGTGCTGGCCGGATCGCTTAATCGGCGAGTTGCCGCACGTTTATATCTATAGCGTCAACAATCCTTCGGAAGGCTCGATTGCGCGCCGTCGGTCATACGCCGAACTAATCTCGTACCTGACACCTCCGGTCGAAGACGCCGGTGTCTACCGTGACCTCGCTTCACTGAAAGAATTGCTGGCTGCCTACCGTCAAGCGACCGATGAGCGCGAGCGCGAGAGACTCTTCGCACTGGTCGAAGAGAAAGCGGCCACTCTCCACTTTGAGCAGCGACCGACGGTTATGCAGGTATGAGAATTGTTTCGTGCCCGCTGATTGTTTTGCCGTCCCCTACAACCGGCACCGTGTGCGCATTTATAGCAACGTTACGGAGCGGCCTGTGGAAGCGGAGGTGCGTCAGCGTGAAGAGCATGTACACGTTGAGCGCCGCCCGATGGATCGTTCGGTGAGCAATGCCGATATGAGCGCATTCAAGGAAGGCGTGATCGAAGTTACC
>JALZJL010000215.1 GCA_030859785.1 Acidobacteriota bacterium | reverse complement strand
GTCAGTGATATGAACGCCACACAGGCCAACAGCACCATTCGCTTTTTATTCATTGCCAATTTTCTCCTTACGTCGGAAAGTTATTTTACGAGTAAATCTGATACTCAAGTCTGCGCGATCCGTCGATATCTTTACATGCCAGTCTTCACCTCGATGCGGTCAACGGCCTTAATCAGCCGCTCGATCTGCGTCAGGTACGACGCGAAAAGTTGGTTAGCTTCGATGTCGCTCATGTCTCCCGCGCTGTCTTCGCGCAGTTCGAAAATGCGCTCGAACGGACCGGCCTCAAGCCCGAAGTGGCGGACGGTCGCCTGTACGCACGCACGCTTTTGCGCAGGCGGTTCGACGCCGTTCAGAATTAACACTGGCGCGCACAGTGCTGCGAAGCTGGTCAAACTGCCGCGCATCAAATCCTGCAACTTACCCGCTGAAACGGAAGCCGGAATGTACAGTCGCCGCAGTTGAATCAGCTTGCTCCGCAGTTCGTACTCCGTCTGATGACGCAAGTGTTCGTCCGAAATGCGCAGACCGTCAAGAGGGTCGATTCCGTAGAGCACCTGGCGCGCCTTCTCCATCATGTGAAACTCGATGGGGAAAACGTCGCCCGCGTTGCGAATCTCATCAACCGTAAAGTAGACCGGCAGTGGATGCCCCAGTCGCCGCCACTCACGCATCGGCGCTTGCGCGAGTCGTAAATCTTCAGGCGTAATGCGGTGCAGCGCGATCAGCAGATTGTAATCCGAGGCTGACTCAACGTAGTCGCCCGCCGCCGCTGATCCGTAGAGCACCACCGAAGCGAGGTTGTCGCCATGCGTCGCACACAAATCTCCGATCAGATGATTGAATGCGTCCTGTGCTACTTTATTTGCCATCAGAAATTCGCTCGAACAGTTTGCAGTTTCTAGTTTTAAGTGTTGATCTGAAAACCGAAAACTCAAAACTGATTCCTTTAGTTACCAATCGCCGCCCGCGCCGCCGCCGCCGAAATCACCGCCGCCGCCAAAGCCGCCGAAACCACCGCCCCCACCACCGCCCGACGAACCACCAAAGCCGCCGCCACCCCAGCCACTTGAACCGCGCGAGCTACCCAAACTGCTAAAAAGATTAGCAAGCAAAAGCGCGTTCAAAAACCCGCCTCCGCCTCCACCGCCACGCCCGCCGCGTCCACCCATCATTGATAGCAGGAACAACAGCACCACTCCAATCAAACAGCATGCCCCAAAACTGAGACCACTTTGCGGGCTGCGTCGACGCTCCCGTTCGTTCCCGCCAGCTTTAGGTTGGTACGCTCGACTGCGATCAATTCCCTCAATGCTGAAGCCCTGCAGCTCGGCCAGCGTCGCGACAAATGTTTCGACCGCCGTCATCAAACCCGCGCTGTAGTTGTTGGCGCGAAACGGTTCGCGCATCCGTCGGCCAATCTCCCCGATGAGACCGTCCGGCAAATCGCCTTCGAGATGGCGGCTGACTTGAATTTGGTACTTGCGGTCTTGTATCGCGACCACCAACAGCAATCCTTTACTCGAGTTGTCGCCCGGCCCGATGCCCCACCCGCGCGCGACCGCAAGCGAGTAGTCAAAGATTGGCTGGTCACCCGTCGTGTTGACGGTGACGACCGAAAACTCGATCTGCGCACGATCATTCAGGTTGCGGAGAATGGTCTCCATCCGCTCCTGCGTCGGCGCGTCGATAGCTTCAGCAAAGTCATTAACGAACCCGGTCGGAGCGGGGAGCGGTGACTCCGTCTTCACCTGCGCCAGTGCCACGCTGCCAAACAACAGCAGTGTGGAAAACACATAGAGAGCCGCTAACAGCAGTGAACGAAGGGTCTGCATTATTATATTCGGTAGTATCAATTTCATGCGAAACTAAAATGGAATTTTACAGATGCAAAAAGTGAGCCATCATTCATTTGTGTTGCCTTGCTCACCCTGTCCATCCTTTGTCTACAGTTGCCCGCTCAACCCTTCTAGCAGTTGATGCATTATATAGAAGAACGCCACCCCGCCGAAAACGACGACCGAGACGAGTGGATTCTTCTCTTCCATGTGGTTGACCTCCGGGATCAAGTCACTGGCGGCGACATACAGCGTCACGCCCGCCGAGAACGGCAGCGCGTAAAGCACCGCCTCGTCGATACGGTTCTGGAGCAACGCGACACCGCACACACCGGCGAGGGTCGCGGCACCGACGACACACGTCGCCAGCAGAGCGCGCTGCCAAGAACGGCCTGATGCAAGCATGATTGACGCCGCCGTGAAGCCCTCCGGTATTTTATGCAGCAGGACGGCGACGAAAACGAGCAGCCCGGCGCGACTGTCGACGATAAACGCGGCGGCGACGGAAACGCCGTCAAAGAATGTGTGAATGGACAAACCGCCGATGGCGATGTATGCGGCCGAAGGACGCAGCACCGCTTCGGGGTGAGTCTCTGCGCCAAAGTGAAAATGGGGTGCGATAGTGTGTTCAAACAAATGTATGAGCAGGTATCCCGCCAGCAACAGCGTCATCGCGTGGAGCACGCCGCGCTCCATTCCCTCGCCGCCGGCGGCGCGTGCCGTCCACAATTTTACCGCTTCGGGCACGACTTCGATGAAAATAGCTGACAGCATAAAACCAGCGCCGAGCGCCACCAGGTATTTAAGAAACTGCCTGTTCTGAAGCGACGAGCCGGGGCGTGCAATGAGCAAGCCGCCGATGACGTTAGCCAGCGCTACCAGTGCGCCGAAAATTAAGAGTTCACTTAACCCCATCCGCGCTCAAAATCCCTCTAATGGCCCGACAGATATTTAACAAACAAGTTTTTGTGGCTCATAACTATACAGCATGCCAATGGCCTTTACTATAAATGGGAACCAGTGAATATTGTGCTTAAGCATCGTGCAGCTAATAAGTACCCCATATCGTGCTTAAAATAATCTGTTTTCTTCTATTTTTGTGCTTGACACGTCTTAAGCGTCGAGCGTACTATGCGCGGCGGGTGGTCGGAAGTGGCTGAAAGTGGGCTTCTCAGAGCAGATTGAGGCGATTCGTTAAAGTTTTACTGTAAGGTTTAAGCAGCGCTGGGCAGGGTGACTTCGCCGGAACTTCTATGTTGCGAGGAAATTACACGGCGCGAATCGACTCCAAAGGGCGTTTGAAAGTTCCGACGACGTTCCGCCGGTTCATTGAAGAGACGCATGGGACGGAGTTTTACGTGACGAGTTTGACAGGTGAATGCGTGCGCCTCTACCCGTTGCCGGAATGGGTTTCCATTGAGCAGAGACTCGCTCTACTGCCTTCCATGGATCCATCACGGCGAAAGTTCCTTGACCGAACGAATTACTACGGCCAGCAGTCGCCGATGGATGGTCAGGGGCGGGTTTTAATTCACCCGCTGCTACGCAAGAGTGCCGGCGTTATCGGCGATGTCGCGGTGCTCGGTTATTTGACTTACCTGGAAGTTTGGGAACTTGAGCGGTTCGAGCAACGCCTCGTGTCTGACCCGTACACGGAAGAAGACGAAGCCGCCATCGCACGGCTCGGAGTTTAGGAAGGGTGATGGGTGATAAGTAATGGGTGATAAGGTAAAAGCAAATTCTTTGTCACCAACCTTCCACTTCAGGCTAAGTCTTATCACCTATCACCTATCACCTATCACTCTCTTCTGTTCTTTGAACAAGTTCACGGGGCGGTGGTGATGTCTGCGTCTGGTGGGGGGCCAGGCGCGCCCCATCGCCCCGTGTTACTGCAAGAAACGATGCAGTATCTGGCGCCGGAGAGGGGCGGTTTATTCGTCGACGCGACGCTCGGCCTCGGCGGTCACGCCGCGGGGATTCTTGAAGCATCTCCGGAGACGCATGTAATCGGCATCGACCGTGACCGTGAAGCATTGTCTCTCGCCAGCGAGCGTCTGGCTTCATACGGCTCGCGCTTCCAGGCGGTTCATGCGAACCACCGCGAGATCGGGCGCGTCCTGGAGGCAGCGGGCGAGCAACGGGCGAACGGAGTGCTGGCTGACCTGGGTGTTTCGTCTTGGCAGTTGGACACGGCGGAGAGGGGGTTCAGTTTTCGTCACGACGCGCCGCTCGACATGCGGATGGATCGCGATGACGAGAACGAAACAGTGGCGGCATTGTTGGCGCGGCTCCCCGAAGCAGAAATCGCGCGCATCATTTATGAGTACGGTGAGGAGCGCCGCTCACGCCGCATCGCGCGTTGGATTGTTGAAAGGCGTGAGCAAGGGAAACCGGTGACGGGCACGCGCGACCTGGCCGAGTTGGCTGCCCGTGCCGTCGGCGGCAAACGCACCGACCGCATCCACCCGGCGACCAGAACGTTTCAGGCATTACGCATCGCGGTCAACGAAGAACTGATCGAGTTGGATGCGTTCATTGAAACCGCGATTGATCTTTTACAACCGACAGGACGCCTCGTGATGATCAGCTTCCACTCGTTGGAGGACCGCATCGTCAAGCGAACACTGCGCCGCCTCGCCGGGCAGTGCGTGTGTGAAACGCGCGTGCCTGTATGTGCGTGCGGAGCACGGCGCGTCGTGGAAATTCTGACCCGGCGGCCAATCGTGCCGGGCACGGCGGAGGCGGACGAAAATCCGCGCGCACGGAGCGCCAAATTACGCGCCTGTCTGAAACTCTGAGGCGCGCCGCAAGATGGAAGGCATGGCCTCAGCAAGCGATTTCGCAGTCTCTCCCCACTGACTCTGACGGCGGGCACCGTCAAATGCCGGCACCTCATTTAACCAGTTCAAGGCGAACAGCTAATGCAAAGATTGCCCCAGCAACATCGCAACTATGACGTCAGGCGCGAGCGTGATCCCCGCGCGGCGCGCCGCCAAATACTGTGGCTGCTGTGCGGCCTCGTGCTGGCCGCTGGATTTGTGGTGGCGACGCGGCAGAAGGCCGCCGCCGTGCAGTACGGTTATA
>JALZJL010000256.1 GCA_030859785.1 Acidobacteriota bacterium | reverse complement strand
GGATGAATCGAACTCTGGCGCGGCGGCGGGCGTCGGGGAATAGCCCTTTCGGACGTGTGACGTGCGCGTTCTCGTCATGAGTGAGCCGCAAGCCTTTTGGAGGAAGGCTTAAACAGCTTCTTCTATTGCGAGCGACGTAACCTATTTCAAACGCTGTGCCGGGAGGATGGCGAATGCAGCAACACTCGATACTGAAAGCGAAATGCTTATCAGAGTTGAATTTATGCGGAAGTGAAATGAAGAAACGGAAAATTAAGTTTGTCTTTGAAGCGTCGCAAATCTGAAACACTTGTGTCAGTTGTCGAGCGAACTGATCCAATAGTGAGACAGTGAAATCAAACGCGACGGGAAAGCGGAGAGCCTTCGCAGAAAGGGATTAGCCGTGTCTCATGTTTACATGACTGATGTGGAGACTATTTCAAGAACGTCAATAGCGGAACCCACGCGCATGTCCTTCCGGCAGCAAAGAGCGCACCAGCAATCGCCTTGATGCGCGAACGACTCCGGCATCATCGTCACGTCAAAATTGACGTAGTACACGGCATACATTGAATCCCCGAAGCGCGCGGGACGGAGCGCGTACCAATGCACATCCTGCTCGCCGTGCTCCGTCAAACGACCCAAAAAGCTTTCCAGCAATTTAAGTGCGCGGCTGTTCCAAGCCTGCTCCCACGCAGCCGCAACCAGTAAATCTTCGCCACTCCAGTCCTGAAGAAAGCGGTCACGCATCTCCAAATCATGCTCGAATACCTCATCGAGCAAAGCGGCGGGCGCATCGCGCAACGTCCACACCAGAAGTGCGCGCCCGATGGAGGGTGTCTGCGGTGAATGAAAGCTGCTTCGCACGGGATTCATCCGTATTAACCGATGAGAGCAGATGAATAAAGCGTTCAGGCAAGGCGATGCCTGACGTGGCATTAGCCTTCGTCCGTCCCCAAAGTCATTGAGCAACCGTTATGCCGTCACTTCGTATGCGCCAAGCCCTGCGCGCGCTCCGCGTGACGCCGAAGCGCGTCATGCGCCGACACTATTCTCAAGTGGCGGTTCGCTCCCATCGGACGTTTCCGGCTTGTGGTTGGCACGGCATGATTTGAGGATTGACCTGCGTTCGCGGGATGCGCGGCTTGCGCGGGCGGTGTGGCGGGCGAAGCGCGCTGGGAGCGATGCTTCTTTCGTTTGGCAAGACACCGCTCAAGCCAATCACAGCTCGCTTCAAACGCGCTCGTCAAACAGTTGATGAAGTACCGGCAGAGTGTGATTAAACCGAGCAGAGCGAGAAATAGCAAACAGAAGCAAAGCAGGATTTCCTGCAGGGAGATGGAAGAAGCAGCGGCGAGCATCAGCTTGTTCATGGGGGCATCAACTCCGAAGGTAGAATTCGTAAAACGCTATCTCCGCTCGCCACCCTATTTTCACGACGGTTTTATGAAGGGCATTTTTGGATGAACAATTAACAGAGAAGCCTCAATCCCTTTATCGTTCAATATCGTCCTCGTCCGATAACATCCTCTTACTGTTCCGGCAAAGGGATAGAAACCGTCATACCTATAAACAAGTATTGGTAATACTATCCACATCAGGTACAATAAGAATTATGAAAGAGGAAGCGACCATAACCGTTAAAGCAGAACATGCCTTTCGCCAGCGTGGCGGGATACTGCGGACTTCACAGGCTCTCAAACTCGGCATTCACCCGCGCACGCTGTACGAGCTGCGCGACACGAACCGCATCGTGCAGCTCAGTCGCGGACTTTACAGGCTGGCCGACGCGACCGAGAGTGAGCATCTTGATCTCATGACGGTTGCGATGAAAGTTCCCGATGGGGTTATTTGTCTCATCTCCGCGCTGGCTTTTCACGGGATCACGACGGAAGTTCCGCACGAGGTTTACCTTGCCGTCCGGCACAGTAAAGAAAGCCCGCGTCTGGATTACCCGCCGGTGCGCGTCTTTCGCTTCTCAGATGAAACGATCTCCGCCGGAGTTGAGAAACACAAGATGGAAGGCGTGACGCTTCGCGTTTTCAGTCCGGCGAAGACGGTCGCCGACTGCTTCAAGTTCCGCCACAAGATCGGCGTGGATGTGGCCGTCGAAGCCCTGAAACTGTGTCTCACAAGGGGGAAGGCGAAACCGGCACAGATACTTCATTACGCGCGGCTGTGCCGTGTCGAACGGGTGATCCGCCCGTACCTCGAGGCGCTCGTATGAAGCGACCGCCAACGAACATTGTGGCATCAATCCATCAGCGCCTGCTCAACCTGGCGCGCACGTCGGATCGCCCGTTCAACGAACTGTTGCAGTATTTCGCCATCGAGCGGTTTCTCTACCGCTTTAGCCTTTCACCTTACAACGAGCAGTTCGTGTTGAAGGGGGCGCAGATGCTACGCGCATGGGAAGCGCCGCTCGCCCGCCCGACGATGGACATCGACATGCTCGGAGGGCAGACGGCGAACACCATCGAAAATCTCGAACGCATCGTCCGTGAGTGCTGTGCCGTTGAAGCCGATGACGGCGTTCTATTTGACACTAGCAGTGTGCGGGGCGAAGCGATTAACAAGGATACTGAATATCAGGGCATGCGAGTGAGAGTGCAGGGAACGCTCGGCAAGATTAAGTTGAACGTGCAAATTGATTTTGGCTTCGGTGACGTGGTCGTACCCAAACCCGTGCCGACAGAGTTGCCGCAACTGCTCGATCTGGGCGCGCCCCGCCTTCTGGGTTACACGCCGGAGAGCGCCATCGCCGAGAAGTTCCAGGCAATGATCGCCTTAGACATCGCCAACACGCGCATCAAGGACTTCTACGACATCTGGTCTCTCAGCCGCGTGCGCGAGTTCGACGGTGTGACACTCGCCGCGGCCATCAGTGCGACCTTCAGGAGACGCTCGACTCCGCTGCCGCAAGGTGCGCCGCTGGCACTGACTGATGATTTCAGCGAAGACCAGTCGAAACAATCTTTGTGGCAAGCGTTCCTGCGCAAGGGAAGATTGGATGCGGAAGGGAAGAGCCTGACGGCGGTGGTGGGTGAGATACGGGACTTCCTGATGCCGTCGATAGCTGCGTTGAAGGCGAGTCGAGAGTTCCGCAGGAGATGGAGAGAAGGTAGATGGCAGTAAATCGATGGTGTATACCCATCATAATCAAAATCGAGCTTGCGATTCTTACATAGGTTGCGAAAGTTTTTTTATGTGTTCGTCTTGGTCATCGGGGCCAAAATAAATTAGGAGAAATCTATGGGACGAATCGTTTTGGGCGTTATCGCCGGATTTTTTGCCTGGCTGATAGTGTGGGTCGGAAGCGAGAAGATCCTTTCGGCCATTTGGCCGGCGTTCGGCGCTCATCAACGGGCGTTCGAAGAGGTCGTTAAAAATGGCGGTCAGTTCACAGCGGACACGGGCGCGCTTCTCACGCATATTGTCCTTGGTTCGATAGTCTCGCTGTTGTCCGGATCTCTGGCCGCGCTCATCGCCGGTGAAAACACACGCGCCCCGCTAGCCCTCGGCTTTGTGCTGCTGGCCTTAGGCGTACTGAAGGCGGTTATGTCCTGGCAGTATGTTCCCCTTTGGTATCACGTTATCTTTACGGCGAT
>JALZJL010000235.1 GCA_030859785.1 Acidobacteriota bacterium | reverse complement strand
GAGTCTCTCGCCGTGCGGCCTCCGCCGGTCTCGGTGCGGCCCGGCTCTTTCCCTTCATCCCTGGCTTTTTCCTCACCCTTACTTGTGCCCGGCATGTGCGCGGGCGTGTCAGGCGAAACGTCCTGCTGATTCATATCACTTTCTCTCTCCTTCGCTCTACTGATTTTGTTTGTGTTTCAGCTCTTTCGCTCTCTGCACGCGCGCCAAATCGGAGCATAGAAGATTGGAACACTGTGCGGCGGCGTGGCAGTTAAGAGATGAGGATGGTCGAAGTTCTTCTCGCAGCGGACGTATATAGTCCAGGCGTCGTGTTAGTGTGGCACGCTTACGGAATGCATATCTGTCCGCTTCACCATGTCGGACCTCACAGCGCGCGCTTTCGGAGCACCGGCCTACGTCAGGTTCACAATCGTATTCATCTTCCCAATCATCCGGTTTTTAAGGTCTCAACCGCCCAACTTTAGCAAGCCGCAAGACCTATTGCGCCTGCTATTGATGGGCGGTGCTAGCGATACTTGAGGTGTCTAGTAAGAAGCGAGACCGGAAGCTCCGTCAGCGACCGGAAGACCGCCGGTAACTGTGCCCAGCGATGTCAGGCTTCCATTATTTTCTATCCGAAAGGCGGCGACTGCTCCTGCGCCTCTGAGAAGCTGGTAAAGGAAGCGTCCATTTTGGCTAAGACTCAAATCCACCGGCTGGCTCATGTCTCCGAGAAAAGCGGCATTGCCATCAAGCAGGGTGAGAGCACCTGAGACATTGAAGCCATAGCTGGAAATTGTCCCGCTCCCAAAGTTCGCCGTGAAGGCGTAATGCCCGTCATTGGTAATTACCACCCAACAGACGTCCGTCTGCCCGTTTGAAACTGAACCGCTGATGACCGTGATCGTACCGTCCATGTTCAATTGGTATGAAGATGCGGCGGATACATTGGGGGCGGCGTTAAAAGATTCGACCACAATCAATTTGCCATCGTTACGGAAGGCTAAACTGAATGGGCGAAGTCCGAATGAGCCATTTCTGATTGGCATCGCACTGGCGTAGCCGTCGGTTCCGATTGTGAATGCGTCGATAGCGTTCTGGGGCGACAGCAGCACATTGGTGGTCTTGTGCGTTACAAGGATCACCTGACCGTCAGGACTGAACCTAACCTCGCCGGGGACGGCAATCGGTGAACTCAATAACCTGAACGAATCCGGCAAAGGTATCAAAGTACCGTTGCGTGCGACCCTGAAACCCCTGATTCCATTACCGGCAACCGAGCCGTTGAGGACATACAGCAGATTGCCGGAAAGGGTCAGACTCAGGGGCTGGTCGCCGGCGTATATTTTCTGAATAAATTTGAGGCGCGTCCCGTCCACCTCAAACACTGTGACATCGTCGCTGCCTGGATTGACCGCATACAGGAAACGATTGTTTTGACTGAGACGCAACGCGCCTTGCGTATCTGTGTCGACCCCGATGCCAAGCCCGCGGGTGCTGACATTGCGGATTCTGTCGATGGTGCCGTTGCTAAAGCGGTTATAAACCACTATCTCATTACCGGCGGTTGCATTGGTCATTGCGAACACTGCACCGGCGGGTCTACTGTGGCTATTCGACGACGAGTTTTGTTCAACGTCCTGCTTGTCTTTTGGCGTTTCTGTCGCCCCCCCAGTTCCCTTCGCGAAGGTTGCGCTCAATGCGAGAGCAGCCACTCCAAGTGTTGCCGCGAGTGCAACATTGAGTGCAACGAACCTTGTTAGCCAACGTGCGGAATTCATCTTTGAACCTCTTTCTTTCTTTGTTAGAGAGAATCATTAAATGCTGTGACGACAGCTTTAAGGATTGGATGGGAAACAAGCGCCCGAACAAAACTTCGGCAGTGTTTGAAATTGCTTCTCTTCAGCCCAAGCGCTCGTGCGGGCAATCAATTTCTCAAAGACTGCTTCTCACTACGGCTTCTCATCGCGGTCCGTCATGACTGCTTTATTCGGATCGCCCTGCTCCGCGCGTGAGATTTGGAACAGGAAGCCCCGCATGTATTCCTAAGTAGAAATCCCCGCGCCGGCTCCTTTTATTCCTGCACGAAGCAAGATTAATTTTTTGGTTCGGTCACAGCAGTAAGGTTGAATATATTCATGACCACTCACTGCTTCTCATTCTTGATGCCATAAGATTCGGCAACGCCGGCTAGTTCCGCACGGAGTAATTTTCTGCCACGAGAAAGGCGCGACATCACCGTGCCGATGGGAACACGCTGGATGGTGGCAATCTCTCTGTAAGAAAAATCTTCGACATCGGCGAGCAACACTGCTTCGCGGTAGTGTCGCGGTAGACATTCGAGGGCGAGCAACACCGCTTCGTCGCCGAGTTGTTCGTTGATTGGCGGCTGGTATTCCAACGAAATTTCTAACTCGGCTTTGCAATCGTGACTTTTTCTCCAAAACAGCCACTGGCGATGGTGATTGGCTTTATTGAAAAGGATGCGGAACAGCCACGCGCGACAGTTCGTTCCAAGCTCAAAGCGATGAAACGACTTCCACGCTTGCAGGTATGTTTCCTGTATCAAATCTTCGGCTTCCGTCCGATTGCCGACGAGCCGCGCGGCGGTGCGAAACAGTTCGTTGAGGTGCGGTAACGCCGCAGCTTCAAAGTCTTCCACCCGGACGCCTGCGCTCGTTTGAGCGGGCGATGCGCGACGCGACTTGAACTCGATGATTGAGTGTTGCGCTACTGACATTAAATGTTCGCTTTCGATGCCGCTTCCCGACCGCGACTTTGTAGACGATGCCTTATCGACGGCGCGGGCAAATTCTCCGCCCACCACGCCGCACGCTTCCGATGTAATGGTCGCCAAAGATATGAAAGGGGGTTTAGGCTGAAGGTAGTCTAATGTTCGCCGCCGTGCAGTCAGGATGATGCTGATTTTTTTGTCAGGTAATGATGGACGGGCTGTCGGTGTTTTACCTACACGGGCGATAGCGGCGGGATAAGCAGTAAGGTTAAATATAAAATGGTAAAAGGCAAAAGTGACAGCCAATCGTGACTGTCCTTTCATCCAATTTTCATACCGAAACTTTTGCTTGGGTGCTTACAATGATCTTTGCCAACTGAAGTTATATACAGGAGACGCGAACCAAATATCTCGACAGGAAACGCGGCATTTGAAACGTGTTTTCAATCTACCAGCCTATTCTCCACCGCATATCGAATCAGTTCCGCGTTGCGCTTCATGTTCATCTTTTCCAACAAGCGCATTCGGTATGTGCTGACGGTCTTCTCGCTTAAGTTCAACTCGGCGGCAATCTCTTTCGGCGTTCTGCCGGTCGCTATCATGCGCAGGATTTGATACTCGCGGTCAGACAATTTTTCGTGCGCCGATTTTC